>CAZYMW010000033.1:0-6681 GCA_964648605.1 Candidatus Woesearchaeota archaeon
ATTATACTGGTGATTAGTATCGATACTAAAATTATCTGAAATGGCAGTTGAGCACTTATAAGCTGTGCTTTGTACAAATATATTATTAATTGACGAGCCGCTACGAATGCTCCGATAACTAGAGGTATGGTGACCACTGCTGCATATCTAAGAAGCACGCTTTGGATCCTATAAAAATTGTCTAGTTCTTTTCTGACTAAGTATTTTGTCGCGGTAGCGAAAGGTGCCGACATGAGTGCAGCAGCTGGCATGCTAATGACAGAAGCCATCAAAATACCGACCCTATAAAAAGTAATGGATGAGATGTTTGGTGCAAAATATCCAAGCAACAACAGCGCTATAGAACCATAAAAAGTAGATATAAGAGTGCTTATGTAGGAAAACTTTCCGTAGCTTTTGAACTCGTTCAAACCGCCCCTCTCTTTCGGTTTTATGAATTTTGGCTTTCCGAGCATCCTGTAAACAAAATATAGGGATAATAAACCGATTATAATGTATATAACATCATAAAACTCTATTGCACCCAGCAACCCGAACCCTAAGACAACGACACCCACTTGAGCTAGCCTTAAAACATCGTATACTATCCCGACTACAAAAGTGTACTGCATCTTCTGATAGCCGGCGTATACGCTTGCAGAGAACTGCTCAGAGATGGAATAAAAAACGAGTCCTATCCCAAGTATCTTGATGATGACGCTAAGCTGTGGCAGCCTGTATATTGAAGCTATCGGACCTGAAAGGAAAAACATTGCAACAGATCCTATTATGGCGGTTATGGACAATATCCATAGATAATGATTGACTGCCCAGCCGGCGCCTTCGAGATTCTTCTTAGCCCTGTATTTGGCTATGGCATAACGTATTGTGCTGCTTATGCCGATTGAAAACACGGCAGAGAATATACCCCAATATACAAGAGCAAGCGAATATACACCGTAGAGAGAGGGTCCTAAAAATCTAACGAGGAAGATTCCCACTATAAATGAAAAGAGGAATCTCGAAGCATAACGAGCTATATAATAAAGGCTGTTCGAAGCTATTACTGTCTCCTCTTCTTTAAGATCCTTTTCGTTATCAGCCGGAGATATCATAAGTGACCTAGCCCTTTAGAAAGCAGGAATCGCTTTCTTTGATTCCTGCACCGCTGATAGGGATTATTTTGGATCGTCCTGAAGTAAAGATTTGATCTCCGCAGATATTTATTTTATCGCTACTCTTTCTACCGAAAACATACCTTTCTTTCTGTATAGTGCAAAGAGATGCTGATTTTCCGAACTGCTCGTCCGAGATTTTCTCATGTTTTTCTGTGAGATAAATTTTATACCCTAATGTTTTCATAACTTATGGTGTTGTCTGCGATTTAAATCTATTGTATACTTCGTAACTGCCGATGCCATATCCAGTATTTATATTTACAATAGCAATCAAATTAAATGTTAGGTTTAATTACCAATACGCTATTAATGTTGCTAGTGTTCGTTTCTTTTCCAATAGGATACTTTATAGGTGTATTCACCGAATCGGAGATAGAAAAAACAGCTGAGAAAATACGCATAGATAGAATTTTCGCATTCTACACCATAATCGCCGAGGTAGCCGTAGTACTGATGCTATTTTCAATAAACAGCGTTTTTTATGCACTTATTATTGCCGTCATGATCGTTATAAATATAGTGCTATCGGCTATGCACTCTGCCGTAAAATCTGATATGGTAAAGATTGTGGGATATGCTGTCTTGTTTACCGTTGCTACGCTCGTCGGATCCCTTGCAATAACTCTAGTATGAAAGTGGGTATAATAGGACGTACAAACGTCGGTAAAAGCACATACTTTAAAGCGTTAACTCTAGAGGATGTAGAGATAGAGGATAGACCGTTCACAACCATAGAGCCGAACCATGGAATCGGATATGTAACGATACCGTGCCCGGAGAAAGAGTTTAAAACAAAATGTTCTCCGCACAATGCCCCGTGTGAGAACGGGATAAGGTACGTACCCATAGAAGTAATAGATGTAGCTGGACTCGTAGCAAAAGCGAGCGAAGGCAAAGGACTAGGCAACAAATTCCTCAGCGACGCTATGGAAGCAGATGCTCTGATAGAGGTCATAGACATATCGGGAACGACAGATGGTTCTGGATCTCGCACGACCGGCTACGATCCTGGAAAAGATGTCGCGATGGTAAAAGAGGAACTCATTAAATGGGTAGCTTCCATAATATCTCGAGCTAACATAAAGAGTGGGACGGATCCTGCTGAAAGCATATACAAAAACCTTTCCGGATTGAAGTTCGGAATCGAAACCGTAAAGGATGCCATGAAAACTTTGTCAATAAAATCGTTGGATGAAAATGCAGCGCTAGCTTTAAGTGAATACATCCTAAAAAAAGATAAACCGATGGTAATCGCCTGCAATAAGATGGATGCTACGCTCGATGTAAATACTGTGCTAGAAGACTTGAAGAAGCGTTTCGATTACACTTTCATGCCTTGTTCTGCAGCCGCGGAGTTGACGCTGAAAGAAGCGCACAAGCATGGCTTTATAAAATACTCTGAAAATGAATTTATTCCTGTTAAAGAACTGAATCAAGAACAGAAAAAGGGCTTAGCCATAATAAGCAGCATAATTAAAAAATATGGCAGTACAGGCGTCCAGAACGTGGTCAATACCCTGATATTTTATCTAATGGGCGCCAAAGTTGTCTTTACAGTCGAAGATGAGAAAAAATTAACGGATGGCAGAGGAAGAATACTGCCGGATGCGTATATAGTAGGTGCAGAAGCTACGCCTAAAGATGTAGCCCTGCTGGTCCACTCAGAGATAGCCAAGAATTACAAGGGTGCGCTGGATTGTAGAACGGGTTTACGCGTAAAGAACGACGAACCTGTAAAAAATGGACAGGTGCTCAAGATAATAGTATGAGGAATACCAGGGTTTTTTTGAGGGACAGAAACGTGATAAAAAAGATAATCGATTCTGCTAAACTGACTGGCGAGGATATCGTCATAGAGATAGGGAGTGGTGAAGGAGTGCTCACAGAAGAGATAGCACGTATAGTAAAGCGGGTTTATGCGGTAGAATACGACCTAAACCTCCTCGACGCTTCAAAGATGAACCTTTCTGAGTTCGATAATGTAACTTTCGTGCACGGAGATGCTCTTAAAGTAGATTTCCCAGAAAACGCGAACAAGATAATATCAAATCTTCCGTATGCGATATCATCGCCTATAACCGAAAAAATAGTTTATTTTCTGAATAGGAAAGCCGGGTCGCTAGCAGTGCTGATGTACCAGAAAGAGTTTGCCCAGAGAATGATGTTGTTTGCAGGCATGAGGGATTATTCTATGCTTTCGGTCTTCTGTCAGTACACGTGCAATATAAAAAAAGTGATTTCTGTGGACAAAAGAGCTTTCAGACCTGTACCTTCCGTAGATTCGATGGTCGTAATGCTAAAACCAAAGAACGTAAACATAGACGAAGGATTCTTGTCTTTTTGCCACAGCATCTTTCAGCACAAAAAGAAAAACCTATATTCTGCCTTGATGGATAGCAGAATGAACCTTGCTGTAAAAGACAAGGCAAAATTAAGAGAGCTGATGGGATCTCTGGATACCGGGATCTTAAAAGAAAAGGTTTTTATGTTTGAAATTGAAGATTTAGTTAATATATACAAAGATCTTATGCAGTTAGGAATATGTCCAAAGTAAACGTAAAAATACGAAGTAATAAAGGATTGCACAACGCTCTACACGCGTTTGCTGGACGCTTCAGCGCGGTGGAAGTGCGGCATATAGTGATAGCCTGGCTCGTGCTGTCGCTTGCTTTTACTTACGTCTTGGACAGCGGGATAAATGGCATCTTTTTCCTTTTGGTGTTCGCTTCTTCACTCATCGTACTTGGATGCGGTTTTATAATGCACGAGCTTATGCACAAGTTCACCGCGCAGAAATACAAATACAGGGCAGAATTCAGGATATGGACTTGGGGGATAGTGCTTGCTATGGTGACTGCTTTCTTTGGTTTTATATTTGCTGCGCCAGGTGCTACATATTTCGAGCCTGACCCGCGAGAACAATATCTGGATCCAAAGGGATTCATGAAAAGATATGGTACTATATCGCTAGCTGGTCCAAAAATCAATCTGATATTCGGTTCTATATTCATAGCGCTGTTCTTCCCGATCAGATTCCTTTTCCCCACTATAACGACGTTTTCCATGTTTTTCATCGTTTTGGTTACCGGCTTGGGAGCATACATAAATTTCTATCTGGCAGCTTTCAATCTGCTTCCGATAAATCCTTTGGATGGATATAAGGTCTTTCGTTGGAACAAACTTTATTGGGTTATTGCTTTTGCAATCGCTGTAGCAATGACAGTAGTTACCTTCCTTTACGTAATTCCGCACATACAGCTGCCGATTTTAAGGTAAGATTCGACCGAGGTTGAAATTAAGAAATATATAAGTTACAGAGGAGTATATTTAACATGGCAAGGACAATGCTGGATAAGAACTTGACAAGCGGCTCACATCTTATCACGGCTTTCCAAACAGCAGGATTCATATCGATTCTTGCAGTCAGCTATCTTGTAGAAAAAAACGTAATAAAAGAAGTAGGTTCTATTAGCTTAGAAGATGACGAACCCATAGCCGTTGTTGAGGGGGGAGAACTTGGATTTCCGATAAAAATATACGAAGGTGAGTCGTCTGTGTTCGTAAGCTCACAGTTTCCTGTGCCAAAGAATTCTTTGCACAACCTGATAACGGAACTCTTTGCTCTATACAAAAAATACGATTTAAAGGATATTATAGCTCTCGATGGGCTACCTATAGAAAAAGGGAAGGACAGCAGCGATGTTTATTACGTTTCGACGGACAACAAAGCTACCGTGGATGACATCGAGAAACTTGAAGATGGTGCGATGGTGGGTCTAAATGCGGAGCTTGCACTGCGAGCTAAAATCGAGGGTATCCCCCTTATGGTGCTGATGGCAGAGACACATCTTCAGATACCCGACGGCCTTGCAGCTGCCGCATTACTCGATGTTCTGAAGAAAATCATAGGCATGGAATTGGATACAAAGGATCTTGTATCTGAATACAAGAAAACTATGTCGAAGTTGAATTCTATAATGAACGATATAGCAAAAAAACAGAAAAACGAAAGGCCGACATCAGAGATATACGGATGATTATTCGGATCCTTTAGCTACTCTATCGGCTACTTCGTCGAGATATTTTGATACCTCTCTATCCATGAAGGAGGTCGAGTATGCTGTTATATCCTTTATAGAGACCCATTTGTAGGTCTGGAAAAGTCTTGATACTTCGGGTTCTCCGCCAGAATACTCCAAAACGTAAAGAAAATATGTAAGCTTGGGACTTTCTGTAGGGATGTAATTAAATATTCTGACGATGGTGCTATACTTTATGTTGAGATCAGACACAAACTCGTTTATCTCTTTTCGTGGGCTGCTGTCTTCATCCAGTTCTATGAATGGGAAAACCCATGTCGCCCTCGGCATAAACTTATCTTTATCCTTAAGTTTTACAAGAAGTACCTGGTCTTTTTTTAGAATCGCTGCTGATGCCCGTCTGTTCATAATAGCTATTACTAAGTCCTATTATAAATGTATTTTTTGAGCTGGAGCGTGTGCAATCATCTATACAGACTAATCTAGAGCGTCGTAGAGTCGAGACCTGTACTTTATAAACGGCTTATTAAGCATTATTTTAATTAAGCCGCATAAACAAATGGATGACGAAGACGAACCAGTTCTGTAGAAAATTTCGATTCGCCGGCTCTTCAGAGCTTATAACCAAATCTTTCTTTCTTTGCGTTTAGATGCCGTCTGACTATTTCATTGGAAGGTTGAACATGAATACTCACCGGATCCACATCTATACCCTGAGTTCTCAACCCATCTATTTTGTTTAGATTATTAGTCATGAGTCTAACTGATTTGACTCCGAGACTCTTTAAAATCTCGGCTGCGATTGTGAAATCCCTATTCTCGGGTTTGTACCCTAGATCAATATAACTTTGGTAAACGTCTAGCGGCTTCTTCGTCTTAGGATCGGTCTTCAAAACGACGTTATTGCCCTTCCATTCAAAACTTTTCCTGTACGCTGCAAGCTTGGCGGTTATCCCGTTACCGCCCCCTTCCTGGTTTAAATATAATATTATTCCTTTTTTCTCCTTTGCCATCGTTTTCATCGCCAAATCTAGTTCTTCCCTACATTCACAATTGGATGCGTGGAACAGTTCGCTGCTTCTGCACGAGGAATGCATCCTTAGAAGTGGATTTTTATAATCTGGAGGGATCTTATCACCAAATTTACCGAAAACGATCACATCGTGTTCCTTTCCCGTAGTATAGTCCCCAAAAACGAGATACGTCAAGCCACCGTATTCTGAAGGAATTGACGCCCTGCCAAGCTCTTTTATAAGCGATTTATTCTCTTTTTTTAGGGCATCTCTTATCTTCTCTTCCTCTATCCAAGGTGTGGACCACATCTTTTCTTCGTGTGAAATTATATCGTGCACATCGTACATAACAATTGTCTATAGTTCAATTCTACTTAAAGCTTTTAAAATTTACGTGATTGTACTAAGTCCTTTATTTAACATAGGAAAATCGGAATGCTGATGAAGATTTGCACAAAGACGATTTCATAG
>CAZYMW010000034.1:0-6667 GCA_964648605.1 Candidatus Woesearchaeota archaeon
GATGAATTAATAAAATAAGCAGGATCGAAAGTAGCGGACAGACCTAAAGTCTGCACTTTCGGAAGTAGCGAGCGGCTTCGTCGCCCAACAGGAGGGCACACGACTGAAGATCATGATCAGAACTCGTGAAGGTGGGGGTGCAAATCCCTCCGAAGCCACGTTTTTAATCGTTGTGAGCGTAACGCGACAAAACTGTCTCAATGCAGTGAACTATACTTTTAATAAGACTTTATGCTGCATGAAAGCGGCGGACAGGCAAACATAAAACTTATGAAAGTCGGAGGCATATCTGCTGCTGTAGAGATGGCAAAGACTGCAAAAGAGAATGCAATCAAGGTTATGACCGGCTGTATGGATGAGACAAAAATAGGAATAACAGCAGGCATGCACTTTTCCGCAGCAAAAAACGATACGCATATCGTAGACTTGGATTCGCATCTAAGCCACAAGAACGAGATAGCGATCGGAGGAGTAACCGCCTCAAAAGGCATCGACACGATATACAATAGGCCAGGATTAGGTCTCAGATCGAAGAGGGCCGTAATATAACGGATTTTATAAAAAATTAAAGCTTATAAACAAAGCCCTCTCATAAAGTATATACAATATTATCAATGATTACTGCAGGCAGAGCGGCTTGCATTAAGCGAAAATATCAAGATATCACCATTTCGGTTATTGATGAGGGCATCAAACCCCTTATTTGGTAGATATTCTGGTAAAAGTGGAGGTAAAAATATGGCAAAAATAGGACCAGCTTCATTTAAGTACGTGTTGAAAGCAAAGTTCACTGTAGATAGCCTTGTGGATAAACCGGATGTGATAGGCGCCGTTTTCGGGCAAACGGAAGGACTTCTCGGCGAGGAATTGGATCTCAGGGAAGCTCAGAAAAATGGGAAAATAGGCAGGATAAACGTCGAAAGCACATCTTCCAACGGGAAGACGAGCGGAGAGGTGACGATTCCCACATCCTTGGACATAGCAGAGACCGCACTTATAGGCGCAGCTATAGAAACGATAGATAGGATAGGCCCATCCAAAGCCAAAGTAACGGTTAGCGGCATAGAGGACGTTCGTGTCGCGAAGAGAGAGTACATAATGAACAAAGCTCTCCAGCTTTTGGACGAATCTCTAAAATCGAGTTCCGTCGATACAACGGAACTCCTGCAGAAACTTTACGATGAAGTGAGGCAGAAAGAGCTGATAGAATATGGTCCGGAAAAGCTTCCAGCTGGACCGGAAATAAGCGACTCTGACGAGATAATAGTCGTGGAAGGACGTGCAGACGTCATGAACATGCTAAAGCACGGTTTCCCAAACATAATAGGTATGAACGGAACGAACATACCCAAAACAGTAATAGACCTAAGCAGGAAGAAAACAGTCACTCTTTTTGTGGATGGCGACAGAGGGGGGGATATGATCGTTAGTGCTTTCCTCCAGCTCGGTCACGTCGATTTTATAGCCAAAGCACCGAACGGTACGGAGGTCGAAGAGCTTTCAAAAAAGGAGATCAACCAATCTTTGAGGGCGAAAGTCCCTGTGGAGGATTACGAACCTGGGATCAAGAGAGGAGAATCTTTGCCCGAACAAAAACCTCCCGTGGTGAGCAAACAGGTCGTCAATATACCGCAGGACATCAAAGACAGATCGTTGGGTTTCATAAACGAGATAATAGGAACTAGAGGAGCGTTTCTCATCAATGATAAGTTCGAGATAGTAGGAAAGATACCCTACAAGGAGGTCGAGGCAGCTATATTGAACATAGACAATATCTTTATGATCGTTCTAGACGGTATAATAACGGACGAGATAGCGAAAGCAGCCGAGCAGAACGAAGTGAAGTACGTGATAGGCAGCAGGGTCAGCGGCAGCAGCACAGACGTACACCTTGCCTCATACGCAGATGTAGATTACAAGTATAAATGAATCGAAAGGTTTCTGATAAACTCGTTTGTGCATAAAGAAGAAGCTTCTATCCGTGTGCAAATCAAATCCACCCCGGATCTCCGCAAATGTCCTACTCGGGTCCTTTTACTGTGCTGTCAACCATCCGCCAGCAAGAACCGAAAGAGATATAAAATATTATGTTCATAACTGATTAATAGACGAAAAGATATTGGCATCATGGAAGACTTCATAGTGGTCGAACAAAGCAAGACGGCAGACAGCAAATCGTTCATAAACGCCGCGGTGGAATTCGTAGAACCTACTTATATCAAGGTAAACACGGACGTACCGCTGAAGTTCGAGGATAAGATACAGCTAGACAACGAGAAAAACGTCATAAAAAATGGACAAAAGATAGGCATAGTCATACAGACTAAGACAGATACGGATGTTTCTCTAAGCACGGATTACGACATAAAGTATACCGGCGGTTACAGTGTAGATGGGAAAAGGATATATATAGACAAGGATTTCCCGAAGCAGTTTGAAATAGGTGGAAAAATGATAGACTGCCTGGCTTCGATAGGATTTCACCACGAGCTCGTTGAGAAGTGGCTGATCGATGACACTTACACGTATCCTTATGCGCATAAGATAGCTACGATGGTAGAAAGAGCTTACATCGAGAAAGAAGGGGTTTTGTGGGATGATTATTCGAAGGAAGTGAACAAAAATCTATCTATAGTATCCTCAAAAAAAGCAGAAAGAAGCCCCAGCGATCTTGATATGTCTCCTTACGTATACGATCGTGATATAGGTATAATAAGCGAGATAAGGAAAAGCCAGCTCGATTGATCTCAATCCACGACGTTTTCAAGAAGCTCTATATAGGGTTCCTCTGAGGAGAGTCTCATTCTCGCGTTCAACGGTATAAGCATCTGTTCGTTGCTGTGTCCGAAAGGAAGGCCGAATATGGAAGGCTTATTGAGTTCGTTCATGTAATCCTCTATTACTTCTTCTATAGCCGGCATCGGCTCGTCTATCTTAGGTATATCAGTGAACTCTCCGAAAGCGAAACCGTTGAATTTCTTCAGCATCTTTGCAAGTTTCAGCCTGAACATATATCTGTCGATGTCCGCGGCAGTTGTCCCGGTGTCCTCGAGGAAAAGCAATTTGTCATCTGGTTCGGGGATATACTCGGTTCCTATCAAGGATGCGACAAGCGACATGCATGTACCCATGCTTATCCCTTCCGCCTTTCCAGGCACTGCGTATTTAATGACGCCGTTTATCGTGGTGGATATATTGAGAGATTCGCCGCTTAGTACGCTCAGGAACTGCTTGAAAGAGGTTTTTCTTATCTCGTCCAAGTCCACACTAGGCATCGGTCCGTGAAAAGTTATCAGCCCGGCCAGTTTGTTTATAGCGAGATGCAAAGCTGTTATATCACTGTAACCTACGAATATCTTCGGATGCGTTCTTATGACATCGTAATCGAGGTATTGTAGTATCCGTATGGATCCGTAGCCCCCTCTTGCGCAGAATATCGCCTTTACAGAATCGTCTTTGAAGCCATCCATAAGTTCCTCTGCCCTGTCCTTGTCGGGGGCAGCTAGATCACCTTTCTGAGCCAGCTTCCTTATGTTTTTTCCAAGAGACACGTTGTAGCCTAGCGTTCTAAATATAGCTATGCCCTTTGACAGTTCCCTTATGTCAGCTGCGCTAGCTGGCGTGACTATTCTTATATTGTCGCCCTGTTTCAGCTTTTGAGGTCTTGCTATCGTTCTCATACAAAGTCTATGAAATCAAGTGTATTTTAATCTTTTTTGTTTTGTTATGGGCGTTCATTGGCGATCAGATGTCAATAGCCGATGCTCCCTTTATGCAGAATAAAGGATCCTAGGTATGAATCAATCCTTCCAAAAGTGGCAATCAAATGCCTTTTATCCGGATTTTCCTGTTTCAACGGCTTCGTCTCGCAAAGAGCCTAATGCGCCCGATTCTGCCGCTCGTGCCGGTTTAAGTTAAGATTTATAAAGGTATATTATTATAACTTGTAATAAAACATCAGGAGGTAATTAGCAGATATGGCAGATGAAGCTGAAAAGAAGAATTTGGATAGTCAAGTGTATTCGGTTCTTGAAAAGATACATGCAAAGTCAGGGAGAATAAAAAAGGGTGTTAATGAAGTTACGAAGGTTATTGAGAGGTCTCAAGCGAAACTTGTTGTGTACGCAGCCGATGTTTCGCCAAAGGAGATCATTATGCACCTGCCTCTCTTATCAAAGGATAGAGGAGTGCCTTATATAGAAGTGAAAAGCAGAGCAGAGCTCGGCAGAGCGGTAGGTCTGGCTGTGCCGACATCGGCTATAGTAGTAGTCGACGCCGGTGAGGAATCACACGCTTTAGAGGAGCTCATGAACAAGATCAAGAACGTATGAGAGTCGATGAGAAAAAGAAGAAAGCAGAACCAGCAGGTAGTAAGCAGGCTGATGCAGAAGCCAATGCGGGTTTTGCAGGTTTTCCTTCCGAGGTCGTAGAGATAGTAGGCAGGCACGGCGTAGCTGGAGAGGTTACACAGGTAAGATGCAGAGTCTTAGCAGGCCCAGACAAAGAAAAGACAATAAGAAGAAATGTGAGGGGGCCGGTCGTGAAAGGAGATATCTTGGTTTTAAGAGAGACGGAAATGGAGGCTCTTCCGATACGTTAATCTATGAAGTGCGATTTTTGTGGCGCTGACATCAAAAAAGGAACTGGAATAATGTACGTCAAAGTCGACGGTACCGTTCGGAATTTCTGCAGGAAACGCTGCATGAAATATTCTATAATCGGGAAAGACGTTCGAAAAATCAAATGGGTCTCGAAATCAATAAATAGTAGCGAAGCTAAATAATTTGATGGACAATAAGAAAGGCATAACCTCTTTCCTTGAGTTTATAATCGCGATAATTATAATAATACCTGTCGTTTTCGTAATCTTCATCATATTCGTATTAGGGGTGGGCAGCATCAAAGCTGTGACGGAATCTCCACAAGCCTACGTCAGCGAGACAGCCGCTGCGCTTACAACAGGAGAATCGGTTGTGGTGGGCTCCTTGGCGCCTTCCCTTACCGGCAGCCAGTTCATGGCACAGTTCTACGGCGGAACTTCGTGCATTTCTCTTCTCGATCAATTGTCCAGGACAGGAGTATTAACTACACCTGCCGATCCAGCGACCCTTTCTGATAGCTATTTCGTGTGTTTCGGATCGTACAAAACAAATGATCTTATTTACTCTACATGGAACGATCTACCTACCTCATCTTTTAATGCATCGTTTCCGGACTGGTTTCCAGCAGCAAATTATCTTAATTCCAGGTCGAGTCTTAATTCGTCCGGAATAAACGGTTCTCAGGGTACTCTCAGCTTTTTCTTTAACCTTAACACTTTGCCAAGCTATGCACTTGCATCATCGTGCGAATCGTTTTTGAATGCTACAACTACAATAGGAAAAAGCGAACCATCTGCTTATATCTCTTCTATCAACTGTGTGCCTATACCTACCGAAGGCAATACCTCCATATTCATAAGCGTTAAATCCGGTTCCTGCACCAATGGCTGCACAAGCAACCCTCTCGCTTTTCTTCACGGTTCTCCAGGAGCTATATCCCTTCAAAGCTGCACGTACACCGGCGGCGATTCATTGTTATGTCAGTTTGATATAAGATGATATTGACAATGCCCTCAAAAGTAAAAATTGATTTAAATTATAAGTTACATGAATAGACTATGAAAGCATCAAGATGCAGCATTTATCCTATGAACAGAATAAGAACTGCGGAGATAGAACTTGTATCTCAAAGTAATTGGAAGCAAGTGTTTCAGTCGAAACAGGAAATTTGGAAAGCGGTTGATGTAGGATGAACATCGTTTGGGAAGGCATATTAATGTTTCTTCTGATGGCAGTCATACTCATATTTGTCGTTATATCCTTGTCTGGTTTTTTCAAACCATCGGGTTCTTTAAACAGCTATAAACAGTTCGTATCCCTTGTAGAGGGAGCATGTACATCGCCCCAATCAGCAACAAACCTGCAGTTCAACGCTCCAAACGCCATAATCTTCCAGATCTATGATAACTCGACTTGCGACAGTAATCTATCCGCAAATCAAAATACAATATTCTCCGACAACTCTCCCTACTCGAGTACGTTGAAAAATAACTTTGATTTATGTTATGCCCTTCCCGGGCCGGCGCTTAGCGGCGATAGCATAGTGTCCTCCGCTCGTCAATATTATTTGAATGCCACTCTTAGTGCTATGAAAGCGTATTATCTTATGCCGATAGCATCGACTTACAACAGCGCAAACGTTATTTTTCTTCAGTATGATAATGAGCTGGATATGCCAGCGATGGAAGTGACAGCGAATAGCAGCGATATAAAGGATACAGCTATAGAATATTATACCTCTGCCGCAGCCGTTCCACTTACTTTCTCGCCTAACACATATCTATTCAATTTTTATGTATACTCTAATGTATCCGCTAGCATGACAATAAACTTCATAAACTCTGGTGATATATGCGGTAGCACCCAAGAGACTTTACCACAAGGCTATCCACAGCACTTTGCTGTTTCTTCTTCGTGTAATACGGCGTTTCAAGATGTCGGCGTCGTAATAACCACTGGAGGCTACGCCATCAATTATCAGATAAATATAAGCGCGACGCAGTATTCTGAATATACCAGCAACTATGCTACTAACATACTGTCCCAGCAGTGCGCCGCTTTAGAAC
>CAZYMW010000035.1:0-6630 GCA_964648605.1 Candidatus Woesearchaeota archaeon
GGGGGCATAGGATCTGGGATAAGCCATTTCATACTCGCTGGTATCTCTCTGCAATTGGTGAATACGACGTTTAATCCCCTCGTAAGCCCTCTCGGTGCCATACCTGCCATAATCGAGTCGTTCATAGCAGGTACGTTGGTATCCGCGTTGTTCCCTATAATAGCCATAATATCAACAGTAGCTCTGTTCGCGGTCGCGATATGGCTGCAGGGGATAAAGGTAGAGCTGCCTTTGTCCTTCGGAAGGCTGAGAGGCTACTCTATACGCTGGCCGGTATCCCTTTTTTATACGAGCATAATCCCTATAGTGCTCATAGTGTCGCTCGTAGCAGGTTCGCAGTTCATAGCGCTGACGCTTTTTAATGCAGGAAACCCCATACTCGGGACTTTCAGAACAGAGAGCACGCTGTTCGGGACACAGCAGGTGCCTGTAGGTGGGATAGTGGCTATGCTGTCTCCACCGAGCATCCAGCAGCTTTACGTAAGTGCTACCACTACTGGTATAACCGCGCTCCAAATAGAGTCCATGATAACCTACACTTTAATATTAATAGTCGGAGCAGCCATCTTCTCATATATATGGATGTATTTGGGTGGACAGGACCCGAAATCCGTCTCGAGGCAGCTTATGAACTCCGGTCTTTCCATGCCAGGATTTAGAAGAGATGAGAGGGTCCTGACCGATATAGTGAAGAGGTATATAGTTCCTTTGGCGATTATCGGCGGTGCTTTGACCGGTCTCGTTGCTTCTTTAGCCACTTTCCTCGACACTCTCACTGCTGGCGTTGGGATACTGCTTATCGTCATGATAATATACCAATTTTATTCGTCGCTCATGCAGGAGAACGCAGACGAATTCAGACCGATAAAAAATAAGCTGACGGGAGAGGAGATGCAGTGATATGTCGATAGAAGTGCTCCTTATAATCCTTGTATCGATAACCGTCGGGGCTTCCGGGCAAGTAGCTTATCTTTATCTTATAGACCACGAGATGCTGAAAACCAGCAAAGTTAAGCTGAAAGAACTGCAGCAGCAATTAAAACAGTTCAAGCCAGGGGACGAAAACTTCAAACAGCTGTATTCCCAAATCATGGCAGAAAACTCAAAAATGATGAAACAGTCATTTAAGCCGACGTACGTGACTATAATCCCATTCCTTATAATATTCCTTGTCATGTCGGCTTATTTGAGCACCGTGCCTATCGTAGTAGGCTCCAGCGTTCATATGGTCCTGTCCGGAGCCGTCAATGGCACGTTGTCGTTTTCGTCCGCATGCGTCACGATATCTAACAGCAGCAATATTACGATATCCTCTACAAAATTGCCGCAAGGTTTTACAGCCCGCACGAACTCGGCTACGTGCACGGCGTTCCTGTCGCAAAACGGTAAAACTTACAACGCATCATTAAGCGGTTTGATAGGTTCGCATGCGACAAAGACATACAAGCTTGCTAACGCCTCCATGGTGTTTACACCAAATCCAGTTGTAGTAGCGAAGCTTCCTTTCAGCCTGCCTTTCATAGGAAACATAATAAACTGGTTCTGGGCATACGTTTTCTTCTCTTTCCTCGCATCGATAACGTTGAATAGGATATTTAAACATTATAAGATGATAGCCTAGAGCTATTCCAATAAAGTGAAATTTCCCAACGATAAAAATATTGTTTCCGTGAAAGTCCGGTACAAAGATCTGGTTTGGAAGTCAAATGGGTTTTAGTACTATGTCAAATTATAACCTTACAACATATCCATTAACGTGGTCTAGATGCACATCTAAAATCAAAAGCTTTAAATCGCACAGTAATTATATTTAAAATTATGGACACATCGATAAAAGACGTTTTAAAAAGCTCGAATGCAGGCAGAGAGATCGCATTAAAAGGCTTTGCCAGCGCCGTTAGGAGCGGAAAGAATAATATTTTTATAATCCTTAGAGATCCATCAGGGGTTGTACAGTGCGTATCGCATTCTGGAGACGAGGTTTTCAAGAAAGTTTCTGAGGTTACACGCGAATCAGCCATAGAAGTAAAAGGGAACTTGAAAGAAGATCCGCGTGCTGTGGGCGGGTACGAGCTCGTGATAAACAGCATAAAAATATTCGGCTTAGCAGAGCCTTATCCATTGAAAAAAGGGCATAAGAAGGTGTTTCTATTCGACAACAGGCATCTTTGGCTAAGAAGTCCGAAAGTGACTGCAATAATGAAAATAAGGTCGACGGTCTTTTCTAGCATACACGAATTCTTCACTAACAACGAGTTTTATGAGATACAGTCACCGTCGTTTGTCGGCGGAAGCACCGAAGGAGGTTCTACACTGTTCGAAGTAGCCTATTTCGGCAAAAAGGCTTACTTGACACAGAGCTGGCAGCTTTATGCGGAGGCGATGGTGGACTCTTTGTGGAGGATATACACGGTGGCTCCATCGTTCAGAGCAGAGAAAAGCAGAACCTGGAGGCATCTCACAGAATTCTGGCAGGCAGAAACCGAAATAGCTTTCGCGACGAACCAGGAGCTTATAGAGATAGAAGAGAATCTTGTGAAATACATCGTAAAAAGCGTGCTCTCGAAGAACCAGGACGAGTTAAAGCTCCTGGATAGGGACCAGACCATACTCAAAAACACGGTCCAAAAGCCATTCTTAAGGATGAGTTACGAGTCTATAATAGATTTAGCCAACAAGAACGGGCTTAACCTTGCATACGATGCAGACCTGGGCGCCGATGAAGAGCGCGTGATAACGTCAAAGTTGGATGTTCCGGTCTTTGCCATCGATTTCCCGAGGAAACTTAAGCCGTTTTATCATAAGCCAGATCCGGAACATCCAGATCACGTTTTGTGCAACGATCTGCTCGCCCCCGAAGGATACGGAGAGATCATAGGCGGGGGCCAGAGAGTCGACGATAAAGAGACCCTTATCAAAAGACTTGAGGAAGACGGGCTCGATCCCAACGATTACAAGTGGTATATAGATCTAAGGAGGTACGGCGCCATACCCCATTCGGGTTTCGGATTGGGTGTGGACAGAGTTGTAATGTGGATATGCAAGCTGCCCCACATAATGTACGCTGTGCCTTTTCCAAGGACACCACGCAGACTATATCCTTGATGCCTCAAGGAGTTCCACGAAGTCGATCGTTCTTGATCTTCTTTATGTTTTTATAAAGTCTGTTTTTGTCCGAATCCAGCGATTTTCTGAACCTGCGTTTTTTAGCCAAGTGTTTTCGTATAAGGTTTGCCATATTCAAAATTTTCTCCAGTTTATTTCGTAGTAGGTAACCGAACCTTCTTCATCGACGATTCCTATCAACACGCTTTTTTTGACGCTGTGCGCCACTCTGTTCATCGCAGAGAATGACAGTAACGGTAACGATTCCCGCTCGCTGCCTGCGTACAATATCCACAGCGCATGGTCTTTGCCGGGCGTGCTGCCTTTATCGTATACTCTGAAATCGCCGCCGTATTTGAACGCAGTCTTGAGCACATATCCAGAAGATCTCATGTCTCTAAAAACAGCGTATCTTATGAAAAATCTTTTCTGCAGCTTCTCCGCTCTCCGCACGAACGATTTAAAGCTCAGTTTTTTGTTCTTGGAATCGAATATATCCAAGTCTTCCTTCTGTTTTAGATACAGTGCTTCCTCCAGCGAAAGCTCCAGATTCCCCCCATAGAAAGACCCAAAGTGCTTATTATATGCCCTCGATGCGGCCTTTTTATCAAAAACTATAACCTTATCCTTTACCAGAAGAGTTTTCTCCATCTCTTTTCAATCTATTACGGAGAATATATGCTTTTCCAACTCGTGCTTGGGCACGAACCCAACGACGGATTTTATTGGATAACCGTGCTTAAAGAACACCAGAGTCGGGACGGTCTCTATTCCGTATTCGCTGGCTATGGCAGGTTCACTGTCGACATCTAGCTTGAAGAACTTCAGCTTTCCATCCGTTCTGCTCTCTATATCCTCGAGTATAGGAGATATAGCTTTGCACGGGTTGCACCACGGTGCCCAAAAATCAACGATGGCAGTCTCGGTGTCCGCAAGAGCAGTTTTGAAATCGGCAGCACTGATGACATCCACCATAGTTATATTATAAATTAATCTGTGTATTTAAAGTTTGCCCCGAAAAAACGTATATAAATGTATAAATTTATTAATCCCAAAAGCAGGCACGAATTTAAACACAAAAATGAATCAATAAACCATGGCAAGAGCATTCGGATACAGAATCTACCGTGTAAAGGAGCACGAGGAGAAGAAATTTTTCTACGACTTGCATCCTAAGGCATCGATTGGATGCTGTGATGCCTCCGCTTTGGAGCAATCCAAAGTGGATACCGTCGTTGAATCGGGCAGAAATAAAAGTTCGCACTTTAGGAGCTACTGATGGAAATCGTTATAGGCAATATATATGTTTGTAGAGTGAAGAAACTCCTTCAGCATGGGATAATAGTCGAGATAAGCGATTCGAATAAGGAGGGGTTCATCCACATATCCGAACTTAGCAAGCGTTGGGTCAGAGACGTAAAGAACGTTGCAAAAGAAGGTGATAGGGTAGTCTGCAAAGTCTTAAAAATAGGCCCGCAATCCATCGAACTCTCCGCTAAGAGAATAACCGATAATGAAAAAAAACAAGCCCTTAAGGAGTGGTCTATAGAAAATAGGATAGAAAAGTTGTTCGAGAAACGATTAGGCAGCGCAGCTCAGAGCCAGCTTTCAAAAATAAAGGAGAATTATAGCACGTTGTATGACTTCTACAGCGCCGTCGTAAGAAATGGAGAAAGTGCACTATCCGGCTTAAAGTTGAACAAAGAAACAACCGAGGACGTTCTTGATTTTGTAGAAAAAACAAAAAGAAAGATAACAATAAAAACGGATTTGACCATCCAAAACTTTGGGGAAAGCGGAGTGGATGGGATAAAGAAATTGTTGGGAGAAAAATACACCAAAAAAGAGTATTATACGATAAAGTACATAAAAGCTCCGCAGTATCTTTTAGTTGTAAACGCAGACGACACAAAGAAAACGATATCCGAGAACAAAAAAATACTAGATAAACTGGAGGAAAACAGCAAGGAACTGGGGATAAAATTTGCTTACAAGGAACTTAAAAGATAGGACGGGTGCCGCCAATGAGAAAAATCAGATTCTGTACAGAGTGCGATAGGTATACGTTGGAGCAGAACTGCCCCATCTGCAGTAAGCAAACCGTGATAAATTCTCCGCAGAGGTATTCCAAGGACGAGGAAATATCAAAATATAGGAGAGAAATAAAAAAGAAGATACTGAAAGAAAACGGCATCGTATAATGCGGGTTTATGAGGATAATAAACGTTAAATCAGTTTATGAAGAGATAAAGAAGAACAAGAAAGCCATAAGCAGGATGATAGATGCAGCAAAAAAAGGAGATATAGAAGGATTCACACCGCCGTCAACCTTGGTCGGAGAGTTCAACTATCCGAAAGTTTCCGTCGGAGTGATATTCACGACCGATCAGAACGCCGCCATTTACGATGCACCTAAATTCTGGGTAAAGAATGAGTTCAATGTATCAGAAATTTTTTCCTTGAAGTCTACGCTTGTGAATGCAAAGAACAACATCGATGTAAGGCATCCGGATAGCATCTACATGCAGAACGTCGCTCTGGCTACCATGTCCGAAACCGAATTATCGCTCGGTCTGAAGATATCGAACGTGCTCAACAACTCTGCGGTCTTCTCAAACAGGCACGTGGATATGCCTCCGCGCGGCATAACCGCAACAATGTTGGATTTTAAACTGAACGAGAACGTCAAGATAAACAAGGACGTAGAAAAAGTATATTACGACCGCGATCTAAAGGCCACAGAAGGGATGTATTATCTGTATTTCAATAAGATAAGCGACGACAAGATAAGCAAGATGTTGAGCGTCGGTGCTATGGGGGTAAAAAGGAAGATCGTACCTACAAAATGGGCTATAACAGCGGTCGATGACAGCATCGGAAAAGAAATACTGGACGAGGTAAAATCTTACCCTGTCGGAAAGGAGTTTGCGATAAAGACCGGCACGGTTCTCGGTAATCACTACATTTTTCTTTTTATGCCAGATGCTTGGGCGTTCGAGCTTTTGGAAACTTGGAGCAGAAGCGGCACCGAGGTATTCAGCGGAGAAGGCGATTACGAGCTATACGACGGTAGAAAGGAATACGTTAAAAATACAGCCGGTGCGTATTATGCCATAAGATTGGCTGTCCTGGAGAAGTTGAAAGAACTAAAAAAACAGTTCTCCGTCGTTGTCGTTAGGGAGATAACGCCTGATTATTTCGCTCCATTGGGAGTTTGGGTAGTCAGGGAAGGCGCAAGAAAAGTCTTGCAAGGAGAGTTGAATTATTTTAGTGATAAGGACATCGCGATTAAAAATGCAAGAGGTATGCTTTTTTATCCAATAAACCTGGAGAAGAAATCGAAATTGCTGCTCTATAAGGAAAAGCAGACCCGTTTGAACGTGTTTTGACACCAACACACCGGCTTGAATGCTAAGGGATCTGCAATGCCGAGCAGTTAAGCTTTTTCACCAAAAGCGACCTTGACTTTCCCGATCCAATTGAGTCCTTCCACCTCCTTTGACCTTACTACGACGAATAAAACGG
>CAZYMW010000036.1:0-6292 GCA_964648605.1 Candidatus Woesearchaeota archaeon
TATAAACTGTATGGATAAAGAAGATTTTGTATTGAAAGGGAAGAGTAAACACGCTGGACTCAAAAAAGTAGAGGAAGATCCTTCTGAAGAAGAAATAATGGAAGAGACTGAATTCGAGGATATACCCTGTCCGAAATGCGGTGCTAGGAAAGCGCTTTCGTGGATGCAGCAAACACGTGCATCGGATGAACCGCCAACACGATTCTACAAGTGTGTTAGTTGCAGTTACACGTGGCGAGAATACAGTTGATACGGATGCGCAGCGATTATAAACCTATAAGCTGCAACAAATTTAAATAATAAGCGGCATTAATATGTCAAGAGTGGTATTCCGCTTTATGATTTACTTATGGAAGAGATGGATCTGGTAATAATCGGTGCCGGACCGACTGGACTTTTTGCAACGTTTTGCGCGGGTCTCCGAACTATAAAGAGCGTAACTCTTGAAAGTATGAGTATATACGGCGGACAAATACCCACTTTATACCCGGAAAAAACAGTCTATGATGTACAGGGCATACCAAAAATAAAAGCGCAGGATCTTGCGGATAAAATGTACGAACAATCGCAGTTGTTCCGCAATCCGATAAAGTTCGATTCTAACGTTACCGACATAATACAGTTGGAAGATAAAAGCTTCATAATAGAAGTCAACAATAAACAAGCGTACAAATGCAAAGCCGTTTTGCTCTGCATAGGCATAGGTAATTTTACCCCCACAAAAGTAGGGGCGGATGGCGAGGCAGAATACGCTAACAAAGGCGTGTTTTATGCAGTAAAATCTACAGCAGATTTCAAGGATAAAAAAGTCGTGATAGTCGGCGGCGGTGATGCCGCATTCGATTATGCAAATATGATAGAACCCGTTGCCTCATCGGTGATCATAGCCCAGCACAATGAGAACTTAAAAGCCGTCGAGAGCAGTATAGAAACTGCCCAAAAAAGCAAGAAAATCAGCATAATGTTCAATACAGAAATCAAGAAAGTGATTGGAGACGGAGCTAAGGTCACAAAACTTCATATTTTAAACAATAAAAACGGCACGGAAAGCGACGTTGATGCCGATGCTTTGATTGCAGCTATAGGCCATAAAGCTTCTCCGAATGCATTCAAATCACTGAAGCTTGATATGGTAAACAGATATGTAAAAGTTAACGGAGATTACGAGACTAACATAGAGGGTGTATTTGCTGCAGGTGATGCCGCAAACATGAGTGACCAGCTCAAATTCGCTTTGATAGCTATAGGGGGGGCTGAAGCTTATTCCGCGATAAACAGGATAAAGAAATACATAACGCCGAAAGCATCGCTTTTCGGCGGACACAGCAGCAACCTAAATCTGTAAGCGACGCTTTTGAAGGTTTGGGCGGCGCAAGGACACGTAATTTCAGTACTTCCGAAAGCGGGTAATAGATTTAAACAATGGACGGCATAGATAGGCTATGAAGGCGTTAAAGCACCGAATACGGAGGCAACGATGAGCTATCTAGTAATAAACAATACTTACCTGAGAAAGGTATACAGAAGAAGAGAGAATTGGGTGCATAAAGGTAATTTCGGAAAGATAATGGTCATAGGTGGGAACTCCCAGTACACTGGATCACCAGCAATGGTCGCACTGGCCGCCCTTAGAACCGGAGCGGATATAACCAAGATCGTTGCGCCCAGAAGAGCCGCAGACGTGTGTGCATCTTTCTCTCCCGAGCTGATAACAATTCCATTAAACAAAGACTCCATAACTTACGACGACATCGATACCATAAGGCAGGCTTTGGGATGGCCTAATGTTGTCGCCATAGGGAACGGGCTTGGAGACGGGGAAGAGCAAAGACAGGTTGTAAATACGATCATAAAGGAGTTCAAGAAAAAATTTGTGATAGATGCAGACGGTGTGAAAGTGGTCAACCGGGACTTTCTTGACAACAATGTTCTGATAACGCCGAACACCCACGAATTCGAGCTATTATTCGAAACAAAACTATCCAACAACATAGAGGACAGGATATTTTGGGTGAAGGAGAAGGCTAGGCAGTATTCTACGAATATTTTGCTTAAAGGTCACGTAGACGTGATATCCGATGGCGAATATACTTTCATAAACAAGACTAACACTACTTACATGACCAAAGCAGGTACTGGAGATGTCCTTGCAGGGATATGCGCCGGTTTGATAGGTCAAGGAAACAAGATCATAGATTCGGCGTGCGCAGGTGCATTCATAAACGGATATACTGGAAGGTATATCGCCAGGACTAAAAGGGAAGCATTGTCTCCTATGGATATAATAAACGGATTATATTACACCACGACGAAATGGCGCTATCATTGAGCTTCGAACTTCTTCTTAAGCTGCGCGAAATCACTGTTTGAAGCCTCGTTAAGCAGAGAATCCAGTTTTTTGATATCGAACCTGAATTGTTCCATGCTTTCTCTGTCTCTCAAGGTCACAGTGTCGTCCTTGAGGCTTTGGTAATCGGCTGTAATGGCTATAGGTATGCCGACTTCGTCGGCTTTTCTATACATCTTTCCTATGTTACCGGAATCTAAAAAGTATATGTATCTCGCGTATTTTGACGTCTTTATACGCTCAGAAACGAACTTTCTAAGATCGTCCTTTGTCAGCAGCGGGAAAACCGCAGCCTTGAACGGAGTCAGTTTACCGTTCAGAGACAACCAGCGCCTTTCACCATCGAATTTAAGTGCTCTGTACAAAACTGTGTAGAACAGTCTATCTGTACCCATAGAGATCTCAAAGATTTGGGGTGTGTTATCATCGATCTTGATTGTATCCCCTCCGTATTTTTCATAAGACGAGAGATCGTAATCTCCTCTGTGATTGCACGCTATCGTCTCGACCCACTCCTTTCCTTTCTTGATTTCTACATCGAAGGATTCTTTTGAATAGAAAGCTCTGTCCTCATATAGTCTTCTGAATCGTATATCGGTTGCATCGAACCCAAGACGGCCGAGAAAGTCGGCGACTACTGATATCGCATATGCAGTTACATTGTTTTCTATTATTTTTTTGTTCAAAGCATCGGATATGGTTAGTTCCGAGACAGCAGGATTCTTTTTATCGTATACGACTATCTTCGCGTCTTTGAAGGAGGAAAAATCAGAATCGCTCGAAAAGAATATTTCTATGTCGTTCTGATAGAATTCTCTTTGCCTTAGAAGGGTGTTTCTCGGGGATATCTCATTTCTGAAGGCTTTGCCTACCTGTGCTATTATAAATGGAAGATGTTTGCCGTATATCGTGAAAAGACGCTTAAAATCGAGAAATATCGACTGGCAGGCTTCCGGTCTAAGATATGCGTTTATTTTGTGATCCTCCTCTGTCTGCACGCCTACGTCCACCCCGAACATCGAACCGAATTTCTTTATCTTATTAAGATTACCGCCGCACTTCTTACAGCGAAGCTCGTATATCTTTATCCAGGAAAGATAATCCTCATCCGATAGATTCTCATAGTTCTTGGACGGGTCGACCTCTTCTAAGAGTTTGTCGACTCTGTAAACCGCTCCGCATTTAGCGCATATCACAGCTGTGTCAAAAAAGTTCGCTTCGTGCCCCGATGCCTGCAATACCTTTTTCGGCAGGATAGTGCTCCCAGCTATTTCTACGGCATCCATTTCGTACAGAACATCTCTCCATTCTGCAAGCATATTGTCGAATATCTTAAGTCCTAAGGGGCCGTAATCCCAAAATCCGCTTAGATTATCACCGAATATCTCGGCTGAAGGATAAAATATCCCCCGCGATAAGGCGATCTTGGAAAGCATATCGTCCATATCAATGTTTTCGCCGTTTGTATGCAACTCTCCGTTTTCCATAAACAATCAGATTCTTTCAAAGTATTTATTATTGCGGATTTTGTGCTAGTGACGTTATAGCGGATTCGGCGCTGGATTGAAGGCTGTAACCAAGCGTCTCAAAGCTTTTATTACGGCGGATTATAAAAACATTCGGACATCTAACTTCTCTGCATATCGGTTGTACATTCTGCCTGATTTGTTGTTTTCTATTTTGTACGAATCGATGCGATGATTTTAACGGATAACCGCTGGTTCTACAAGACAATTATGCAGTGCACTCCCCGTGCTGGAAGGTCTACTTCTTGTTCTTTTTCTTCTTTTTCTTTGCGTGTTTTGTCTTGACGACTATCTTTATGTTCTTTCCGATACGCCTGTTCTTGATCAGCTTGAAAAGTTTATACTCGTATATTATCCCGCCAAGAGCTATCCCCAGTACGGTTCCTAGTATAAGGTAAAGGATATACTGCACATTGAATGGTGCAGGAACGTTGATCGGCTGAAAAACAGACAGATGCTGCACAAAGGATGCATTAGCTAGGGAAGCTTCAAAGTCCGTGTAAACTCTTGAGTAAGAAGCATACTGTATAAGCAAGGGTAATGATGTATTCTCGAAGTTCTTGGCAAACGCATAATAACTTATACCAAGAAAAGGAGTGATGCCAGCGATTGATCCGTTGGTTGCGGTTCCATTTTGTAGCGAATCCTCGGCGTTGTTTATGATTCTTAGCGCAGACAGCAGTATTTGGTTAGTAACTGCAGACGCCGAACCATTAATATCTATACTGTTTTCTTCTATGATCAGTTCCGCTGTCGCTATCGCTTCTAAAGAATCGAATATAGACGGTATATACATCCCTTGCGCTTGGTATGTCTGAGCCCTGCCAAAGAACTGCTGCATGCTCGTATAATCAGCAAATAAGTTGGCATTCGGGTTGAGCAAGTTCGCATAGTCGGTGTAAGATGAGGCTTTATACAGGTAATATTGACTAAGGTTGTAATACTGCGATTCACTGAAGCTTGACGTTCCTTTTGGTACTACGGAAAGCCAAAATAGTGATGATGCTCTCTTTACTTCAGACAAAGCATAAAAGTATGCAGCATTGCCCATATTGGATGCAATGTATGAATTGGAATCTTCAAGATATCTGGATGCCTGAGCAAGCCTATCTATGGCGATAAACTTCAGATCCAGAGTCGACCGATTTGTCACGTAGTTCTTTGTGATATCGTTGTAAGTGTTTTGTATCGATGCATTTTCGGCGGAAACAAGGCCATCCATGTAGTTCGTCGAATTGCTTTGCAGGCTTGATTCTTCCAGAGTTTTTGCGTATAATAGCGTTGAAGAGCTGTTTATTATGTAACTGGCAGCAGTGTAGTAGTCTCCGTTCGCAGCGAGCGTGGTTTCCTGTCGCATCTGTATAAGAGCTGCATTTATGAGGTCGGTCACAAGAGGATCGGAGCTGTTCTTTGAAGGCAGCGAGTCGTATATGCCCTGTTGATAGGTGTTAAATTCGTTATAAGTCGCTTGCATAAGAGAGTTGTATAGAGGTGTGGTAACATTATAATCGACCATCGGCGTTATATTGTAACCTGTGAAATATTGGTATGCTGCATATAAGGAGCTTACAGCAACGGCAGCCATACCGTGTGCTGTATCGTAGTTTAGAGCCTGCTGTGTTATATTATCAGTAATCTGCTCATAAGCGGGTATATTCGGCTCATAGGCTGGGTATAAAAATAGCTTGATTCCTTGATCCGCGGCTGCCATGCTTTTTGGGCCTACATCTCCGACAAGTCCGACGCTGCCATCGGGATTTGCGGTACCTGTCATTGCGACAGCAGGATTAAGAGGCTTGTTAGTAAGTACTGACATTGCTGCGATGGCAAAAGCCGCTCCAGCACTGGGACCCGACACGGCAGGCGAACTCGATTGGATGTAATAATAGAAATTGTAGTCGTCACAGTTTACGTTCACCAACTGACAGGCTACGGATGCAGAAACCACTGCTTGGGCCTGCGTATCGTTGCCGACAAGCGGTACCGACCCCAAAAAAACCTGCCCTGTGCCCTCAGTGACTGTCAATGAAAGCAGAGAAGGTATCCCTGCAGGTGTACCACTCAGATTAGTTACTCCGAATATGTATAAACTTGCACTGCCTATTTGCTGCACAGAGGCAGCACTCGATGGATGCAGACCAAATAATCCGACTACGAGAACCGCTAAAACTATCGATAAAGCTATGCTTTTTTTCATAAATATTATATCAATGCATTACTTAAAAAGTTTTGGGTGATCACTCGAAGCCACCCGATTCGAGCTTCTTCTTGAACGACTGCAGAGCCTCTATGAGCTCGCCCAGCTCATCAAAACTCAATGATATACTTGATTTTATGTGTTCCTCGCTTTTGCCGTTCTTTTCGAGAGTGTAACCTTTCTTTATGCTTATGAAAGTTATCTCCTTTTCTCCTTCGATTC
>CAZYMW010000037.1:0-6117 GCA_964648605.1 Candidatus Woesearchaeota archaeon
ATATCAGAGAATGAACGACTCTACTCTTAATAAACAAATTATAACGACGATAGATATTAAGCCTTCCATCGATTTGTGATTAATACTTCCCAAAGTGGAACGAATTTAAACGACACGCGATATAGTAGATTATGGCAGCATTAGAACGCGGGGTTTTTCCATCAAAGGAAACAGATACCTATATGGATGCGGCCCCCAAGCCTTGCCGCTGCAGCAGTAAACTTAAAGAGAGGCCGGTTGCATTTCGCTGAATTATGGCGGAGACTGCGGGTGAGGAATTCGTATTCATAATATTAGCTGTTATATTCATCTTTGTGATAGTGCTAGTTTTCGCCTATTTCCTGCTTTTCGGCTTTGCATTCACCAATGCATCGAGCTGTTACCTTAGCTCACAGGTTACGAATTTCTTCTATAACGGACTGTGCATTACCCAGTTCTTCTGCCTGTCATCAACAATCGCACATACGATAGGTACGCCCCCATTAGTGGGATGTTCGCCTTCCACACACACTTACACATCTGGATCGAGCAGCGGCCAGATATTTACAGGCACGACGGCTTCTTTGGCTGCTTGTTGGTACCAATACGGTGCAAACGAGGGCTTAGACGTCCTTCAGAACTCCCCGGGTCTTTGCAGTGTTATAAACGTAAACACGAATCAGAACATAACTATAAACAATCTTACACAGTATCTAAAGTCAACAGCGTACACCACACAGGTCAGCTGCATAAACCACACAGCTGAGCAGGCGTGCCCTAACTATCAAGAAGGCTTCACTTGTGATCTCAACGCTCCCACTACGTGCACAGCTAGTAGCAGCAACTATTTTGAATGCTCTACTCAAGCTGGATATACCAAAACTTACGCTGGATACTCGCTCGAGACCATACCTTTGACAGGAAAGGGCCCGAACACTGCAGCAAACTTGCTTCAGCCCTACCTTTGCGATTATACACAAGGTTGCTCTTTTAACGCTACGGCTGGCGAATGTACCAATAACATCGGCCAGTCGCAAAGCTGCACCCAGTTGTACACGAATTTCTGTGAGAAGAACATAAGCGGAGATTACGTTTGCAATGCGAATTACGACCCTGTAACGCAGGCGTACACTATACCTCCATCGTGTACCCTCAGCGAACCTGTGAACAACGACTCCACCGTCAGCGTTTCCTACTTCGATTATCTTGCTCCGGGAGTGAACCTAATATATAGTTATAAAAATCAGACCAGCGGTAAAGCAAGTTTGGTCTTTCCAAATTCGACCAAAAGTATAAGCAAAGCGCAGTTGTACATAATCTATTTAAACTCTTTTGCAGGGAGCCGGCTTCCGCCACAGTGGATAAATCTACCGAGCGAGTGCACACCCGAATCGTTCCTTAACAACTACCCGACGGGCGGCATAGAATACGAGTGCTCGAGGGCGCTGCTGACTTATGGTGCTCTTAGACTGGGCGTTCCTTTCGGTCAAAACCCTGGTCTTATAGGAGTGGGAGGATCGGCTTTAATAGGGTATCTTTATGGTAGGTGCACATCGAATACTCTCTGCAATCAGTACATAGCTACGACAGCAATGGCCCCTATAGCTACAGCTGCTCTTATAACAACCGGATTATCCCAGTGTGGGCAGTCTATACTCACTGCTATAGAAGAGGCGCCTTCAGAGCTGGGTTTAGCGAAGAGCAATTTCCTGGGTAGAAACCAGATATATGTGTGCGCGGTGACACAATGAACACGAAAGGGACAACGGCTGACGAGGTAAAAACAATAATAATACTTGTTATCTTTCTGCTGATAGCCTTCGCTATAATAAGCACAGTCTATCGCTTTTCCCTTTTTGGGGTAGGTGCAGGTGTGCCAAGGCTGACATCCGCACCAGCTACCTGCTCGCTTTCATACATTGATTACAGCATTCCGGGTAAATGCATCTATACAATCACAGCATCGGATGGCAGCCCGGGACTAAGATACAATGTTTTCAGCAATATTAGCGGGAAGCTGGGGGATTACGTGGCTGGAGAGAGTGTATACACGACAAATGTGACTTTATTAATAGGACGTGAGCTTTTCATTTGCAACACTACAGGCTCAAAATCATCCACCGGAAGTTATTACTACAGCCCTGGCGGCGCAACCTCCCTGATGTTATCGTGCGGATGATTGAAAGAATCCTTTTAATGTGCCGTCGTTCCTTAGCGATTCGGGATTCGCTTTGATGTCCTTTATTATCTTTTTCATTTTGCTTTCCTTTCTTTTAGAGACCCAGTAATAGCCCTCATCGCTCGTGTTCTCGGTTATAAGTATGAATATCTTGCCGATGTCGAATCTGCCCACCCTGCCCCTCCTTTGGATCGTGCGTATCCCGCTGGGTATAGTTTCGTAAAATATCGCTATATCGGCTCCTTTTATAGATATGCCTTCTTCGCTTACGCTGGTAGATACCAGGACGTTATATATCCCAGCTTCAAAGTCATTTATTATGTCTATCTGCTCCTTCTGCGAAAGCCCGCCTTTACTCTGGCCTATGAATTTGATCGGTCTTATATTATCTTGCCCCTTTATATGAGAAAGGATCGTGTCTACACTATCCCTATACTGGGTGAATATTATAGCTTTTTTGCCTTCATCCAGCGAATCCTTGAGTATATTCACCACCGTTCCAAGTTTTGGGTGCTCTACCCCCTCCTCTAAAAGTACGGAAGACCTTTCGTACAGATCCACGAATTTCTGCGACTTGGCAAGCTCTTTATCGGTTTTCGCTGTACCATGCTTTATTATCCTCTCCATGAACTTGTTGAAGGAATCCAGACTCTGAGTCGATACAAGGTCCAAAGCATGATACAGTTTCAGTATCTTCGATGTAGTTATTATCCCTCTTATGGTGTAGCCGTTCCTGTTTCCGGCAAACATCCTTTTCTGCAGGCTCTTTTGCAGCAGGAGGATGGTTACTCTGTTTATCCTGCTGACAGCGGCGTTCTTTAACAGTCCTAGGTCCTGAAGCGACATTATCTGTTCCTGGATCAGCAATTTCAACGATGCTGTCATATCCAGGAGCTCCTTCGGCAGAGAGACTCGGATCTCCTGTACGAACTTCGTCTTGATGTACGGTTTTACGTCGGGATCGTCTTCTCCTCTTATTTCTATGTTGGTTATCCCAAGGTTGTTGCAGATCGTTCTTATCTTCTCTTTATCTGAAGCGGGGGACGCAGTCAACCCGAGTATTACCGGGTGCTTGGAATAAGCCATAAACTTCTGAGCTATCCTGACATAAGAATAATTCCCTATAGTGTGGTGTGCTTCATCGACTATCAACAGGCTGAAATCCGAGAAATCTATTATCCCGCTGCCCATATCGTGTTCTATAGTCTGGGGAGTGGCGAATATCAGCTTAGAAGTCTCGTATATGCTTTTCCTGTCCGATTTTTTGGTGTTACCGCTTGCTGCACTCATCTCCACATCCATCAATCCTGAGAACGTCTTACGATGCTGGTTAACCAAGGGTTTTGTCGGCGCCAGAAACAGCACTTTAGAGCCTGGGAACTTGCTTAGGTAATAATCCGCCATCATAACGCTTATTATTGTTTTCCCCAGCCCGGTTGGCAGAACCACAAGAGTATTGGAATCCTTAGCGCTTTCGAAGATGTTCTTTTGGTAACCCCTTTCCTCTATTTTTCCTTCTTTTATGAACATCAAACACTCACTGCTTTACCGCTCTTTATAAGTATCTCAGCGACTTCCTTGTCTATCTCGACAACGTTTGGGAAATTGAACGGACCGTATGCCTTGTTGTTCCTCCATATGAATTTCGGCACATCTGCAATTATCTTTATAACCATTTTGTCTATGTCGGAGTCCTTTTCTTCCACTTGAAGCTCTCTTGCCTGCACATTCTTCAGATCGGATATTATCTTGTTCTTGTGATCGCTGGTGAGTCTGACCATCTCATCGAAAAGCACTATTTCCTCCGATGTCATGTTATTCCTAGTTTGATCTATCTTTGTCCCAAAGATAGCCATATTAGCCAATTTGTTCATTCTTATGGTTATTATCTGATCGAGGGTATTTATCGCATTTCTTATTTGCGTGTTTATCTCATCGATTCTTTTTAGGTCGTCCATCTTCTTCGCCTCTTCAAGTGATTTTTTGTTTATAGCGATATAATCCTTCATCTCTTCGAGAGTCTCGTTAGTCAGTTTTGTGAGCATCCTTCCGTCTTCCTGTTCTTGTCTTCTTATTCTTATGAATTCGCTATAAGTTATCATGTATGTTTTTACTGCTGCAATCCCTCGCTCAACAAGGCTATACACCGCCCAATATAAATATCCTTCCTATTTTTAGAGGCATCGTCATCCATTGAAAACGGGGTAATCCATTTTCAACGATTCCGAAGGCGGCTTTCCATAAGCGAATTATGCATCGACCTCCAATAGCATATAAATATTATAGATGCCAAAGTAATGATATGAACCTGGCAATATTGTCACGATACGAGAAAGCGATAATGTCCCCTTCCACGTCTTTGGAGACGGTTGATAACTGGATAAACGAATTGAAGGGGCGTGCATCGGCAGTGGGAGGGCATTATCGCGGTAAATTGGATGAATTCCGTTTTGCCACCAATCTGCAAAGACCTGCAACTGGCCTTCTTGGCGAAGGGAAAGGTTTTTTCGTTTCTATGGATATAGAGAATGGATATCAGTTCCAGAGCGAATACCTGATGTTATTCCAGGAATTTGGGGCGCTTGGATATTCGGGAAAATTGAAAACATCAGACTCGGTTGATCCTTCTGCGATCTCAAACATAATGACGATGGTTTTCGAGAAAAGGAAGGCGTTCGAAGACAGGACTATGACGCTCTTGGGCAGCATCAATGCAGTGCTTAAATCCGTGATAGCGATAACTTATGAGTTGAGAGAGCTGGACAGAAATCTTCAATTCTACAATCTTTTGAAGTCTACTGATAAAGAAAAGAAAACTGCAGCAGAGCTGGCTCTTAAAAGGATATTTGTTGATCAAGTAGACGCTAGAAAACGAGGTGCGAGCCTGGTAGCATTATCCAACGGATATACGCAAGGACAGGGCGGAGCGGGCTTTATAGACCTTGTGGCATCTTTTTACAAAATCAACAGCTTGAGGGACATAACGAGCATGCAGAGGAATGCGGAATACAAGGACATACTCAAGAACAGATATCTAGAATATGAGGAATGGAAGAAGCTGAGCGGCGTAGACATCAAGCAGAGAAGATCCATGCTCCTGCAGTACCTGAAAAGCCAGGTCTCTTCATTTAAGCTGTATTCGGAGTGGGCTGCGGAATCGCTGACGATATTGAAGAGAATAAACATGACCGGAATAAAAGATGCCAAAAGCTACATGGCAGAAACCAAAAAGCTGGATATTTTTGAGAGGGCCAAATTTGGCGCGTCGTTTATAGCTTGGCAGCCTTTGTACGCGAAGGATATTTCTGTGGAAACGGCGAAGGTATTCGGAAACAAGGGTGCACAACTGCCCATAAGAGTCATGTTTAAAAGTCCGGTTTCAGCGCCTATAACTCAGGGCCCAAAAGAAAGCAGCAGGGCGTTTACCTACAAAAGGCTGATGAAATACGGTCCTAAAGTCGTACTTGCAATAGAAACAGACATTTCATTCATGGAAAAGCAGTTCTTCGCAAAAGGAGTGCCGCAGGAGAGACCCCAGTATAACGGTACTCTTGATATAAAGCTGACACCTTATTGCTTCACGTTAGATGAGTGGTATCTTTTCAAGAGAGCTCAGGAAGCGAAAATAAACAAGACGGTGTTCTCCGGTCTGGATAGTGTGGCTGTTTCTTCATTCGGTTCGATACAGAAGGAACTCGATAAATACATAGAAGAGGCGGAGAAAGAGTCTGTAGAAAAACCTGCGAAGAAAAGCGATAACTACGCTTTCGTCGATATATATAGGGCGTTCAAAGACGATATCCTGGGCATAAACAAAGCACTGTCTTCGTTCGCTCCGAGCACGGGGAGAGGCCCGAACACTTTCAAGCCCGAGACTTATGAAATAGAAATCAGCCACAGGAAATTCAATGCCTTCAGTATGAAATCAGCGATAGAGGTCGGCATGCTCGTAGCGATGG
>CAZYMW010000038.1:0-6093 GCA_964648605.1 Candidatus Woesearchaeota archaeon
AGCAACTCTCTTATAAAGATAAAATACCATTGGATGGAAGACACAGTATTAGAGGCATGATATGGCAGAGGCACCCAAAACAAATAACGTTGTGAAGCGCGTCCACTCCGGCATCCCGGGGTTTGATGAGATGCTTAATGGAGGCATACCGATCAACGACATAATATTGGTCACAGGTACCCCCGGCTCCGGAAAAACGACCTTCTGCCTGCAGATGCTAGATTACGGAGCGCGGAATGGAGAGCAAGGAATATATTTCACCCTCGAAGAGTCTGCAAAAGACATAATAGAACAGTTCAAGAGCTTTGATCCCAAGATAGAAGATCTTATAAGAAGCGGAACGTTAAAGATAGTTGAGATAACCCTTACGGACTACGATTCTTTCAAAGGTACAATAACGACCGAGATCGAAGCAGCTAGATCCAAAAGAGTAGCCATAGATTCAGTCACATACTTTCAGATGTTCTTCGGTGACATAATGTCGATAAGAAAGTCTATAATAGAGGTGTCCCAGATAATAAAAAACCACGATTGCTTAGGTCTGATGATAGGTGAGATACCTTATGGAGAGAACAAGCTTTCTGCATTCGGTGTTGAGGAATTTGCAGTCGATGGAATAATCGCTCTTTATCTGCTTGAAAAATCAGGCTCTTTTATACGAGCGTTAAGAGTGGTAAAGATGAGGGACACAAGCCATCTTACCAAGTTCAGTCCGCTGGAAATCGCTGATAAAGGGATAGTGGTCTATCCCAATGCAGAAATATTCGCTTAGAGATAGATTATGGCGCTTTGGATAGAAAAATACAGACCTAAAAGTTTTGATGATGTGATAGGACAGAAAGAGAGCGTAGACAAACTCAAAGCGATGCTAAAAAAAGGAGACGTGCAGCATATGATACTTTCAGGTCCGCCAGGAGTAGGCAAGACCACGTGTGCGATAGTCCTTGCGGTTTCGCTTTTCGGGGAAAAATGGACACAGAACTTCATGGAGTTGAACGCTTCCGATGACAGAAAGCTGAGCGTTATGCAGGGTAAAGTGAAGGAATTTGCACGTTCGCGCCCCATAGACGCGCCTTTCAAAATGATCCTCCTAGACGAAGGAGATTCACTGACCCAAGAAGCTCAACAAGCTCTTAGACGCATGATGGAGGAGTACAGCAGCACGTGCAGATTCATTTTCAGCGTCAACTACCAAAACAATATAATCGAACCGCTGCAATCCAGATGCGCGATACTTAGGTTCCAGCCGCTGTCGAAAGAAGACGTTTTCAAATTCATAGATAGAATAGCGTCGAGCGAAAGGCTTTCCATCGACGACAAAGCTAAGGACGCTCTGGAATACGTATCCAAAGGAGATTTAAGGGCCCTTATAAACCTGCTGCAGTCTTTAGCCAACGTTTCGAGGACTATAAGCGACAAGACTGTCTACGAAAACGCAGGCAGCATAGATGAAGGAAAGATAAAAAGCGGTTTGGATGCGGCTGTCAAAGGCGATTACATCAGATCGAGGAAGATATTCGAAGAACTGATAAGTTCCGGGGTGAATATGAAGGAGCTCTTGTCAGAAATATTCGATGTTGTCACGACCGATGATGATATCGTGGACAAGACCATGAAGAGCTACGTAGTGGAGAAATTGGCGGAAACAGATTATAGGATAATAGAAGGAGCGACGCCATACATCCAATTCCAATCTTTTCTTGCGTTCCTATCCACACTTAAACACTGATATGCTAAAACTACCAGAAGAGAAGCTCGATGGCTTTATTGAGAATTACCCCGGGAAGATAAGGCAAGAATTCGTTTCTTCCATCCAACGCGGAGAGAACAGATTCGTGTTCGAAGGACAATCAGGTTGTGGAAAATCCTTCCTCGCAAAAGCCTTTGCGAAGTCACTCGGGATGCATCTTGAGACTATAAACCTATATTTGCTCGATTCCATAGACGAATCAAAAGAATCGGATTTGATATACAGAACCATAATGAACGAAGCCCTATCGAAAACACTTTTCGATTCTACCTCCAAAGTGCTTTTTATAGAGGATTTGGACAAGATCTTGTCGGTCGATGCAGGGCTTCTGGCGAAGCTCAGGCAGATCAATAGCGCGATACTTATATTCGAGTCAAGGAATGGAGAATCGTTCCGCTCAAAGGGCAGGTCGCATTTGAACGGCTACAAGATAATACGCTTCTACAAGCTCAACGATAGGGTGCTAAAAGCATTTGCCTATAAAGTGTTGGCTTTGAATAGGACAAACCTGTCAGAAGCCTTGATAGACAAGATAGTAAAAAATGCGAGAGGAAACCTGTCCAGCGTCGTGAGCGATCTTAACACAGCCGTGTTGTTCGGAAAAGAAGCTTCTGTGGTTCCACGTAATTCTGACGATACCGTCTTCGAGCGCCTGGATGCCGTCTTTTCAGGGAAAACGGGCGGTATCAATACGCACTTCTCATCGGATTCGGAGGCGAAGGCTTTCGAAATATGGCTCGCGGACAAAATACCTTCGGTTTTCGGCGGTCGTTCACTTTACGCTGCTTTCGACAGGCTGGCCGCTTCAGATATCCTGCTCAACGACATAAGAAAACAGAACTGGGTGCTGCTGAAATATATCCAGGAAATCCTGTTCAGCGGCATAAGTTCGCTTCAAGGGAAAAAAGACGCAAGATTGACGTACTACGCTCCCAACTGGAGCGTCTATTACAGAAGTTTTCACTGATCAACGGCGTTCGATGTAGATATCAAAGCACACTCTGAGAGTGTAAGGAGCGACTTCTCCTGCTTTTTTGGCGTCTATTTTTTTTATGTCTGCATCGGCAGATACAATCTGTTTTATTTTCTCTATAGAAGCCGAGACAGCGTTTTCATAGCCATCACTTTCATCTATGAAAGCGTACATATGTATTACACACTCTTTTTTTGCAGCTTTCAGCGCAGTTTGTAGGAAGTCATAAGATCTCACCGGAAAGTTCATTATTATCCTGTCAAACTTCTTTTTTATCCTTCCAACGATTCTTTTGGAATCCCCTTCGAATGCATGTATATTGTCGAGCTTGTTCAAGCGAATATTTTTATTTAGTTCTTCTATAGCATCGTGGTTTATGTCCACAGCGTAGACCTCTTTAGCCGTTTTTGCTGCCTGTATAGAATAAGAACCGATGCCGCAGAACATGTCTAAAACGCTCTCGTGCGGCTCCACCATTTTCACTATCCTTAACCGTTCGGAAGAAAGCCTGGGGGTAAAGAAGACCTTTTTGACGTCTACATAGAAAACACACCCGTTCTCTTTGTGCATAGTAGCAGAGGTTCTTTTTCCAGCTATCCACACTATTTTGGGGATTCTTTCTTCCCCCTCTGTTCTGCCGACCTTTTTGAAAACAGCGATTATATGTTTGTTTTTACGCATTATCTCTTTTGCTGATGCCCTTGCATTGGATAGGGTTGTAGCACCTCTTGGTTTCATTACTGCTATGTTTCCTATAACATCAAAGCTGCGCAAGTGCGATTTTATAGGTTTTTCTGCCGTCTTTGCAGAAAAGCTCTTTTTTGCCATTACAGTCTGCTCCTTTTTCCGCCTTTCTTAATGAACAGCCTGCCGAGCGGGAAGAACAGAAATAGTATGAAAACAAACGTTTTAAAAACTAGGATAAAGATCAGGGTAGCAGCTATGCTTGCACCCGTTATATAAATCAAAAGTCTGTCGATGTTCCTTCCCACAATGAGTTCCTGACATTATAAAAATATAAACACAGAGGGTTAAGAATAATCATGGTATCCAGAGGAAAAAACATAAAGAAAGAGGAAAGCCTGATAGACTGGTATAACGATGTAGTCCTCAGAGCCGAACTCGTCGATTTCTCCGCAGTAAAAGGGTTTGCTGTTTACCGCCCATACATATACGAAATGTGGGAAACGACTCAGGGATTCCTCGACGAAAGATTCAAAAAGCTTGGCGTTAAGAACACATATTTCCCCCTGCTCATCCCGGAAAGGATACTGGACAAGGAAAAAGAGCACATAAAAGGATTTACCGCAGAAGTTGCGTGGGTCACTAAAGGGGGAGACAAGGATCTCGATGAAAAACTTGCTATAAGACCGACATCCGAAACCATAATGTACGACAGCTATTCGAGATGGATAAAAAGCTACAGGGACCTGCCGCTTCTTTTGAACCAATGGAACACGATGGTAAGGTGGGAGACCAAAGAGACAAGATTCCTTCTCCGCGGAAGGGAAATTCTGTGGCAAGAAGGTCATTGCGTCTTCTCCTCGAAAGAGGAAGCCGAAAGCAACGTTTTGGCGGCGATTCAGCTCTACAAGGACACGATGCACGAACTGTTTGCTGTGCCGGTTATCATGGGTATAAAAAGCGAGCGCGAGAAATTTGCGGGTGCTGTAAACACTTACACTGTCGAAACCGTGCTTCCGAACAATTTCATGTCCCAAGCAGCTACGTCGCATTATCTCGGCCAGAATTTCTCCAAGCCTTTTGATATTAAATTTTTGGACGAGAACGGCGACTGGAAATACGCTTACCAGACCTCTTGGGGTATATCGATGAGGGCCATAGGCATAATGGTTCTGGTGTTTGGTGATGATAAAGGACTCGTTCTTCCACCAAGGATTGCGCCGATACAGGTCGTCGTGATCCCGATACTGAAAGGAAAAAATAGCGACGACAAGGTAATCGAATACGGCAAAAATTTGCACGAAAAGCTTATGAAGCTAGGTGTCAGGTCCTTTTTTGACGACAGAAAAAATTATTCAGCAGGATGGAAATTCAACGAGTATGATCTGAAGGGAGTGCCGCTGAAAATAGAGGTTGGAGAGCGGGAAGTCGCATCCGGATCGTTCTCAATAAAAACAAGGTTCTCTGGAGAAAAAGCTGTGCTCAAGCTGCAGGAAGCAGCTGAGATATCAAACATATTAGCCGATATCCAGAAAGACATGTTTGATAAAGCAAAGAAAGATATGGATGCTAGAATAGTCATAGAAAAAAGAAAGGAGAATTTCGTAGCAACCCTCAAAGAGTCGACAGCGGTGATAAAATCGGCGTGGTGCAACACCGAAGAATGTGAAGCTGATATAAAAGAAGCCACAGGCGCCACTTCAAGACTGATACCGCTGGATGAAGAGGCTCTATTGGATGAGAAGTGCGTGTTCTGCGGCAAGCCGGCGAAAGTCAACGCCTACTTCGCGAAATCCTATTGATATGGACTCTATAGAATACTACAATACGATAAAGGACAGCTACGATGCTTTGTACAGCATGGAGCAGGAAGGCAAGATAGATTACCTTCTGTCGATAATCAAACCAAAACGCAGGCAGCTTATACTCGACATCGGCGCAGGTTCCGGCATCCTCGAAAGCAAGATCAAGAAAAACAAGATAATAGCCCTGGAACCATCAGAACTGATCGACGAGTTCGTGAAGAAGAAACCGCATAATGTAACCATAATAAGGAAAAAGATAACCGATTTCCATACCACGAAGAAGTTTGATATAATCTTCTGCATAACCGTCCTTCAGGATATGAAAATGGAAGAGAGACAGGCGGCTATAGACGCTATGTTTAGCCTGTGTAAAAAAGGAGGCAGAATCATCGTATCTGTCCTTGACGAATCGCATATAGACTTGTCGAATCTGCATCCTGAAAAGTCAGGATCCATCGAGAACGACAGATTCTACATCTTCAGGAATTAATTTTATAATAGCATACTGCCGCAACAGACGCTCCTTGCCTATCAATATTTGATGTTCCAAGCGCCTATCTGATGTCTGTTTAAACTTTATCGTCAGTGCGAATCTTAACAAATAAGAAAAAAACGATACAAACAGAAGAAACGATCAAACACCCACAAACAAAGAGGAAATAGTAGAACGAATTATTTAGTGCCTAACCATTAACCGTGTCTTGTATAAGTCATAAATAAGTCGATACAATAATTTTAATGGATAGGTAACCCTCAGATATTGCTTTATTTCATAGGAATATGAGTTAGATATAGAAGTGTTATGTATAAGCCGATACAATAGCTTTAATGGACAACTATAATAGCTATATGTATCTTTGCAATATGCTTATCTGCAGACG
>CAZYMW010000039.1:0-5986 GCA_964648605.1 Candidatus Woesearchaeota archaeon
ATTTATACTTTACTGTTGAAACGAGATCGGGACATAATCCGATTACAGAAAATCCTTCAGCTATTAATAGGCAGGCATTTTCAAACGCAAGTGTGCTCAGTTGGTCGTGAAGAGAAGAACGAGACGAACCTCAGCTATACTGCGATCGAATTAGATATTTATGTAACAACAGCCTCTGCCATAAAGGGCAGCTTATTTCGACAGTGATGCTTTACCCGGCGGAATAAGTCTATTTAGCCTGTCCTCATCCACAACTATACCTGCTTTAGCTACGAATGCTTTTACTATCTTTTCGATGACATCCTCTCTTTTCTTATTGCCGGGTCTAACAAATATATATGCACTAATGGGCTTGTGAGCTGTCACGATCAATCTATACCCTCCCGGAGCGGTCACTAAAGAAATGTATAGCCCAAGTTGCACGCTTTTTATGTAGTTTCTTTTACCTTCGATATAAAAAGCACCCTTCTTCAGGTATTCACTGGAAGGTGCCCCCTTTTTTAGCTGATCGGGTCTTACATAGTACACATCTAGATTTCCAGCGTCGGCTTTCCAGGCAGACGAATACGAGGCTACTAAGGAAGCTCCTTCCATTATATCCTCATCTTTTATGGAACCCTTTTTATCTGCTTTTATGACCCCGAATGGACTCCCAAAAACGTCTGCATGCAAGACTATATCGTCTTTGTCTGTGTGCTTATCGATGAGAGAGATATTTTGATTGTTGTCCCTGCCTATCACAACCGTGTAGCCGTTCTTTGTCACCGACCATCTGAACCTAGAATACCACGTTTCCTCGTCAAGGAACGGCAGTTTGTTTAAAATCGGCACAGTGTGCTTCTTTTTGTATAGAGCATCCCTAAGTTTTTTTAATCTGTCATAATAATCCGATATGACAGTCCTTAACGGGATGGTCATATTTATCCTAATATTTTTGCTGCCGATCCTCACAATGAACTTACCGTCTATAGACCACCCTTTCTCACTGAGCGAAGCTCTGCGTTTTTCAATGGGTATATTGGAATTCTTAGCCTCTTGTATTACCTGCAGAATCTCATAATAGTTTGAATCCATATATTTGATAACACGTTTGTAATCGGACATTGTAGCTTCTACCGCTTTGCTTTTTCTTTCGTTCCTTTCTTTTTTATCGGTCTTGTTCTCTGAAAAGAACGAATTTATGGCGCTGTTTATATCTGTAAAGTAAATCCTTTTCTCTGCAGTGTGTTTTATCTCTATTACCGCTAGCGTATCTCCTATTATGCTCGGCTGAAGCGGTTCTGTCAGCATGCTTCTGAATCCGGCGAAAAGCCGCTCCATATCAGCATCAGATATATCCGATAGTATCTTGTTTTTATCTACAAGCGCCCGGTAACACAACTCCTCTGCATAAAATCCCCCCAAAGATAAATCTATAGCTATTGCTTTTACCACGTTTTCCTTGTCAGAAGCATGGATCGTCTCTGCGAATTTCTCTAAGGTTGCGGCGAACACATCTATCTTCCCAAGAGGATAGGAGTACAGCTCATTAGAGGAAACCGTTCTCGTTCCGTATCTGCGTATGAACATCGACATCTCTATAACAGCATTCTTTACCAATATGATATTTCCATTCGAAAACAGTTCTGCCACAATCTTTATCCCATCCGCAGTCATCTCGACTATCCTATCCGATCCGTGCATGGATATTGACACACGCTTGCCTGACATCTCATTTTTTATCTTTGATGTAAAGGGGTATTCGACCGTATCTTCGGGTTTATTCCTTGACATGGATATATATTTTCCAGGGACTATCTTCAACCAGTACTCTCCTTTGTTATAAATCAACAAATAAAGCTCGTTCTTACGGCTTTTTACTCCTCTTATGATTCCACCGTTGAGGTGTCCTATCTCCTCTATAAATCTGTAAATGTCGAAAGAGGAAAGGCTCTTTTTGGGCATACTTTACTGTCCAAAGTGCACTTGAAGCGTGTTTTTCAGGTCTCCTATCTCGTTTTCAAAAGCTGTTTTGCGCTGGTTTAGTGTGTCCTTGTTCATTTTATCGTACACAGGCCTTATAAATTTTGACACGCCCGATGTCCATTTATCGAGGTAATCGAGCAGCAAGTCGGCCATTATTGATATCTTGAGGTTTCCAGTTTTAACTTTCACCTGTTTTCCTTCTTGCACAGCCGTGGATTCGGAAAGTCCTCTATAATCCAATTTTACTGTTATTCTATAAGCCATGTAATCGTCGAGCAATTTTTTGGCAGTCCAGTTTATCGCATAGTTGCCGCCGCCGAATTGTACATAAGAATTTTCAGTGACTTTATAACCGAGTCCTTCAAGAGTGCTTTTTACAAAGTTATAAATACTTTGGTCATCCATCACTCCAGAATATTGTACAACCGTCGTTCCTACAGATATTGTTTCCATATTTATCCGTACGCTTTTTCGAAGTCCTTATCGTTCACTTTCTTCTCACTGTTCATTTTTGAATCGAGTAGCTTTTTTATAGCCGAAGCATCCTCTTCAGCTAAGGCGTTTACCATAGCCATAAATTCATCCTTTTTGTAAGATATATGTTTTGCGCCGCTCATATATCTGACCTTTCCATCGATAAATTCTAGCTTGACGCTTGTAAGATAGTCGAATAACACCTTGCTGTAAGATCTTCTGTATGCGTGCATCATGTCATGGAAGTCGATAGGATTTCCGTTTATGTATGTTTTGGTATCTACGTCGTAGCTTATATTTTCTTTCATAATACTTTTTACCTTTTTTAGAATCGCCTCTATCAGTTTTGCATTCTCAGCATTGTCACTATTCAAGTAAGTCTTTGTTACGTTATCGTTATCGATACGGAATTTATATAACGTTTTACGACCCCCAACTTTTTGCTTTAGACCTGCCATAGAGCTCAGGATGATATATTTTAGCTCTGAATCCTCTTTTGACAAGCAATCGTCGATAAGTTTAGGTAAGCTTGTCGTTATTTTGTTAAGAACATATTCTGTCGATACGCAGTAACCCTCCATATTTTCCTCATCTGTTATGAACAATGTCACATCTCGCTCGTTATAATCATCTAGATTGTAATAATTTGTTATTATTCTCGAAGCTTTTATTCGACCAGATACCGTATCTATACTTGCAAAGTCTGCATCATTTGTTTTTCTTGTTCCGGATAGAATGGTTTCGAGTCCCACTACACTTGCACCACTTAATTTCGCGATTTCAGCGTTATAGAACGAAATCCCTTGTGCCCCCATACTTAGAACACCAAGTTCATCATCTTTTATGTAGAGCGGAGCAAAAGGCGCTGTTCCATCTTCTTTGGGTTTTACGTAGTTCTCCAACGAATCAGGTTCGAATATATGAACGTATACGCCTCTAACAGTTTCTGTTGAGCCGTTCCAATCAAAGATATACGAATGTCCAATCATTCTTATCATAATGCTCTCGAGCGTTTTTATCATAAACTTAGATTTATAATCTGTTATATCCGTTATCGTTTTTAAGCTCTTTACACCATCTTCTAGTATTTCGTCTTTAGAATCGTCAGCAGCAACATCACTGTTCTCCATTTAATACTATAGGTTATTGTGGAATATAAGCTTTATCTATTTAATTTACTATATGGTAAATGTTTTTTATACCGTTTACTGGTACAAATTGCCTCATTTCAATTTCTATGGTTTGTTCGCTTTCCAAGAAATAAACGAACTTTGGTCGACGCGAATTCCTGTTATCTACGTTCGCACATTTTGCCGTTTTTTCTGGGTATGCTATCTAAACCGTTAAACTTCACAGCTGCTATTAGCTGTTATTTCACCTGCTTAGTGCAAATAGTCACCAAAGTATAAACAACGCAAAAGCAGCTATCACAGCTTCGATCAGCGTTAGCAGACTCACTATCTGCCATTCTTTGAATTTCCCCGTTCTTAAGAAGATGTGTGTAAGCGAATATATATTGTTTTCGTGCGGAGATTTGAGCCTTCCATTTTTTTGTATTAATCCCCACGAATTGGCATGGAATCTTTTTCTTGCTTTAAGTATGAACTCGGCGGCCCATGGCAGAATCAATATCACACCCAACGACTCCATATTCCCTACTATCACGGTCGCAGCGAAAGCACCGCCAATCAAATATGTGAGAGTATCTCCCGGAAGCACCTTTGCCGGATACGAACCATAATAAGTATAAGCCAACAGTCCTCCGCTAAAAACAGCAGCTACTGCGAAGGCGGTATACGCTCCGGTATGAAATGCGAAAAGTGCTAGAGCTATGAATGCAACGAGCCCCATTTGTGTAGCTATGCCATTCAAACCCTCAAGCATATTGAAAACGTTGGCGGAGAAGATTATAGCTATGGGTATGATTATTACGGTAAACAACAATTGATTTATCTGCACCATTCCAAAAAACGGTATGTTTATTATAGGCGCACCCCAATTTATAACCATCAATGGCAGCGCAGCAATCAAAGTTAGAAGTGGTTTCTGCCACTGTTTTATCCCCCCATTGAACAGGGTATAATTTGAAGCCATCTTTACAAGGCTCTCTTTTGAAGACCTTACTCTTCCCCCAATGAGATCATCTACGAAACCGACCATAGCTATTGCCATAACGCTTATTAGTGTCATCAAAAGAATCTGCATGTTGATCGATGAACCTACTATGTAATCGACAGAAAATACGAGTGCAAGCACACCGGCGAAGAATCCTAGTGTCATTATCAAGCCGCCGCTTGCAGGGAGCAGAGGTCTGTTCTTCTTATTTATATCCTGTGCTATAAGCCCGCTCTGAGTCAGAATCGGCACAAGAAACTGCCCACCGACTATAACGGCTATAAATGCCACCAATGCAGATACCAAGATTTCAAGTATCATTTCAATTCTAATTGTCAGACTTATTTAAAGTTTTCGGAAGCCACTATAAATACAGCTTAGTCTTTAATATTGCAGAAGGTTAAAGATATTGTTGCAGCCCTGTAGTGTAGTGGTCAAGCACACAGGCCTTTGGAGCCTGAGACACCGGTCCGAATCCGGTCAGGGCTATTCGTTGTATTCCTTGTTATACTAATTTCGGGCCTGCAATACCCGTCTAATAAGTATATATATGAGTTACGTTCAGTTAAGTAGAATATGAGATACAATTTGGAAGATTTTCTTAACCGCAGTGGAAAGCTTGACTCTTTAGATATTGCAGAAGCTGAAAGAAGAGGTTTTGCACCCGATAATCCTCTTATAAAAACGGTCTTGGCCTTTTTAAGGGGTGCCGAAGACAAAGAGAGCAACGGTTCAGTGCACTATTACGATCCTCTCGATGAGGACACTTTGGTAGATTATAATTTTAATTTAGGAGGCTGGTTTAAAATAAGGCATGGTCAAGACACTTGGATAGGTCGGATAAACTTTTACAGCTTTCCCAAGACTATTTATATACCCCTCGATGCGCTTCCTTCGGACGACGAAATAGAACAAGATAAAATAGGGCTCAAAACTGGTAAGTTCATTACATCGAAACACGCTACAAGATATGAGTTAAGTCTAGACGGGAAAGTTGGTTCTGATTTTGTGGAGATACAACTGAAATATGATGAGGATGGGCATTATCACTCGAACTTTGAAGAACTCGAAAAGGTTTATAAGAACGGTGGATTTATAACCCCAGAAAAATTGAAGACCTGGATCACCGCAAGGAAACGCGCGCTAGAAGAGACTGCAAACAAGAGTTTTCTCTAAAATGATTTTTCTGTGCGATTTTTAAATCTCTTCGGTAAAGTTATAATCTTACAACGTATTTTTTGACCTGTTTTTTGCTCCTAAATAGCTCTCAGTTTTCGGTTTCGTCGATGCAGATTCTGATTTAAGACCTAATCTTTTGAGGTTCTCAACGAGCATAGTTGGCGTCTTATTTAGATATCAGTGTTAAAAATTATTTCTCCGTAAATTTTAGTCCAGTCTATGATAGAGTTTTCACAATAGACAGCTTCAGTTA
>CAZYMW010000040.1:0-5984 GCA_964648605.1 Candidatus Woesearchaeota archaeon
GGATCTAAAGATAAATCGAATAACTGCCTCTTTTGCTTGTAAATAACGCAAAGGAGAGCATATCGTGATCAAATTAAGAGTGAAAACGCCATACTTGAAATCTTAGAGCAGTTATCCTTACGATTTATAAATGCCTCTGGAATAACAGCTGATTTCTGTATATCGGTCCTTCCGAAAGTGGCAATGGATTTAAACTTAGGAGCACATCCAATCCCGAAACAAGCCGTAAGCTTTTTATACCTTAACCTTTCATATATACGCTATGCATGAAACCGAAGAAACCGACAGAAAACAATCCTATATATTGACTGAAGGCGTAAAGAACGCCTTCCGTGCTTATGATATAAGAGGCGTTTACGGCGAAGATCTTGACGAAGAAGTCGCTGAGAGGACGGGGAAAGCCGTAGGCACGATGCTAGGGCGCGGGAAAACTGTAGGAATCGCAAGAGATGTAAGACTCAGTAGCGATTCGCTGCACGATGCGCTTGTAGCCGGTCTTCTTTCCACGGGCTGCAGCGTTGTGGATTTTGGGAAAGTTCCAACGCCTCTTTTGTATTTCGGTACGTGGTACAATAAACTTGATGGAGGGGTGATGGTTACCGCATCGCATTTGCCTCCGGAGTGGAACGGTTTTAAAATAAGCGGAAAAAGCGGAGTTCTTCTATCAGATGGGACTGGTCTGGAGATCGTAAAAGAAATATTTTTCAGGGGTGAGTTCAACGAGCACGAGGGGGGAGGAGTGGTTTACAAAGATGTAATAGAGGATTATATAAATTATGTCGCTACAAAAACAACTACAAATACTAAATTCAAGATAATATTTGACTTCGGAAACAGCGTTACTTCGCTTGTGCTCCCGGGTATAATGAAGAAACTTGGCCACGAAGCTTATGGCATAAATGAAGAGCTCGACGGCACTTTTCCGAACAGGACTTCCGAACCGACGGAAGAAGCTCTGCAGAACCTTAAGAAAAAGGTCTTGGAGGAAGGTGCTGATATAGGGATAGGTTACGATGCGGACGGAGATAGAGTCGCTTTTGTAGACGAGAAAGGGAGAATATCGGCATCGGGAAACATAACCATACCATTACTCGCAAAATATTTCTTACGCGATAACAATGGGGGAAAGATAGTATATGATGTTACATGCTCATCTTCGGTTGGAGATTATATAAGGAAACTGGGGGGAGAACCGGTAATAGTTAGAGTTGGACACAGCTACTGCGCTACCGAAGTGATGAAACAGCAAGCTTTGTTCGGCGGCCAGTATTCCGGCCATACGGCTTTTCCAGAGGTGAATTGCGCTGATGATGCGATATTCGGAAGTCTGAAGATACTAGAGGTGATGTCTGCTTACGGAAAGAGGATGTCAGAACTTACAGAGGACATCCCTACATATTTCATAAGTAAGCTTGAAGAGATAAAGTGTAATGATTCTGTAAAGTTCGGTATCGTCGGCAGGATAAAAAAGAAAGCCGGATCCATGCCGTACAAGCTTATAGACATAGATGGAGTGCTGTTGGCTAACGAAGATGGACAAGTGCTGATAAGAGCGTCGAATACTTCTCCTGTAATAAGGGTAAACGCGGAAGGAAAAACAGAGGAATCCAGAGATTTCTTCCAAAAACTCGGCAAGCGTCTTGTAAAGGAGGAAAATGGCGTAATTAGAGAAGCTGTTATACTTGCTGGAGGGGAAAGTAATAGAATGAAACAAAATACCTATGATCCTGTGCTTTTGAATACTCCGAAGCCGTTGCTCGAAATAAATGGAAAGCCTATAATAAGCAGGAAAATAGAGAAGCTTTTGGAGGCGGGCTTCAAAGTATCTGTCGTAGTGAGTGAAAAGCACAAGGACTTATTCGAGCAGAAACTTGGAAGTTATCCTATAACGTATGCAATACAAGGGCTTGAAAAAGGCACTGCAGCCGCTCTATATGCGGCTAAAGACATCATAGAAGACGATCTGTTTCTTGTGCAAATGGCGGATGATCTTTATGAATTCGATGCTGAAGCGCTGCGTAATTTCAATACGCCGACTGTCTTTGGTTTTGAAGTAGATGACGTCAGCAGTTATGGGCTGCTTGTAACCGACAAGGAAGGGCGTGTAACAGATATAATAGAAAAGCAAGGGAAGGGAAGAGGGATGGCCAACACGGGTATGTATATAATGCACAGAGGCTTTTTTGATATATACGGTGATATAATCATTGACAAGAACAGCGGCGAGCGCTTCCTGACCCATGCGGTGAAGCTGTTGCAAGAGAAGGGCGTAGATTTCACAGCACAGAAAATAGATTTCTGGTTCGGGATCAACACTCCGAAACAGCTCGAGCAAGCTGGTTCTCTTATAAATTCCAAAGAGCATGGTTCGGATACCGAAAAGATTCGGTATGCATATCCAGACTCTAAGATAAAAAAAGCAGGTATAAACCATCTTGAGAAAACTTTATTTTTATTATATCAGTTAAGCCCGAAAAATCCCAATGACGGGGATGTCACACTAGAAAAGTTAGGCGGTATAATGAAGACGATTTCTGAAAGCGACAACCACCATCTTGTTGTTTACGAAGACGGCGGAGAAATAGCCGGCACTGCGATGCTCGTTGTACAGCACAATCTCACCCACGGTGGTAGACCTTACGGCCACATAGAAAACGTGGTTGTAGATAAAAACTACAGGAATAAAGGGATCGGAAAAGCCCTTATAAATTATCTCGTCGAAGAAGCGAGAAGAAGGGAGTGTTACAAGGTGATTCTGAACTGCTTTGAGGATAATGTACAATTCTACAGTAAGTGCGGCCTCGAAAAAACAGGCGAAGTAGAGATGAGAATGGACCTATTTAAGGCGCCGTACATACATTTTCAAAATCTTGATAAAGACGCGATTAGCGGATAAAGATATTGAAAGTATTTAAATGGGAAAGGCAGAGAATGAAGATGAAAAATGTTTTGTTTGGACAAAGGATGCCAAAAGAGTATTTCCTAACGTCTGGATCTGGAGAAAGTGATGTCACTGTACATGCAGGGTCGTTTGATATGGCGCTTATGGCTGCGGGGATACATAATCAGAATGTGATAACTTATTCTTCGATATTACCTCCAACTGCAGTAGAGATTACAAAGAAAGAGCTCGCTTTTGGCGCGGTTGCAGAAACCATAATGGCTGTAGCGGAGGGCAAAAGAGGCGAGAACATAACAGCTGGCTTGATATACGGCTGGGTTTATGAAGACGGCGGAAAAAAGGGCGGTCTTGTCGCAGAATACAACGGACATGGTTCGAGGGAAGAGGCGGAAAAAACGTTGAAGGCTAGCCTTGATGGGATGTTCAATGCCAGGTTTCCTGATGGGAATTTTCAATTAGCGGATATCAACATGAGGATAGAAAGCTTTGTAGCCAGGAAAGAATTTGGAAGCGCCGTAGTGGCGTTGGTATTCACAAGCTACGATTATCCGAAGTTATCAGGGCAATGACTAACAGCTATTTACATTTTTTCTACCGCAACAACCCCGAGCACGAACATCGCGTTATTCATCACTTTTTTCAAAGAATCCAAAAGCCACAGCCTTAGCTTCAAGGCTTCTCCCTCCGCATTAAGCACATTTACATTGTTATAAAATGAATTTATGGCTATAGCGGTGTTCGACAAGTAATTTGCCAAATATGATAGATCGAGAGAAGAAGCAGCAGTATCCACCGCATCTGGAAACATAAGAAGCCTGATCACCAGGTCTCTTTCGTAATCGTTAAGTTCAAGCTTACTGATATCAGGTTTCGCCGGCTTCCTTTCGCCTGCTTTTCTTAATATGCTTGCGACTCTCGCATAAGTATAACTTATATATATCGCATTCCTGCCCTCCAGTTTCAATGCCTCATCGATATCGAATACAAGCACTTTCTTTGGGTCCGTTTTTATCAATTCGTATCTCAGTGTAGAGATTGCGAGAGCCTCGGCTACATCCCTCTGCTCTTCTTCTGATGTTATAAGTTCCCTCGATTTCGTCTCCTCATATATTTTCGCTTTAAGTCTGCCCAGGAAATCCTCTGCGTTTATATAAATTCCTTTTCTTCCGCTCATCTGGAATATCTCTCTATCCCCGGATGTGTCGAGTCCCAATTTTTTAGCCGTAGCGGGTGAAAGTGCCACTACTTCGTATCCGTAATGTATATACCTTATGGACTTGGAAGATCCGAGCTTTTCTACAGCCATTTTAACGACCTTCTGCTCGTAGGCCTGGCGGACGTCTATAACACTTATGGACGTATCTACTGCGTTAAACAAAGGATGATTCTCTGTCCCTTTATCGAGTGTAGTCGCCCAGAGTTCCTCTCCGTTTCTCTGGAGGTATACACGTTCGTATCTGAAATCGCTGCTCAAAAGGCCGTGTTTCCACATCGCATACGCTATATCCTTACCGGCGTATACAACCGTGCCATCCGATCTTACAATTACTTTATCATCTTCCTCCTCTGAACCGAGCGGAAAGATCCAGCATCCTTTCTTCTTTCCTTCTGTCTCTAGTTTTATCGCACCTATGTCCTTCATCTGCTTAAAAGCAGTATCCCAAAATTTATATGCAAGGATGTGCGATTCGTAATTCAGCAGATCGTAAAATATGTTTAGGTTTCCAAGGGTTTCGAGTTGGGACATCAGCACTTTATTCACCATTTCTCTTGCAAATAAAGCTGTCTCGTTGTTGCCTTCTTCTATAGCTCTTAGAACTTCTTTCCTTTTGTCGAGAAGCGATGGATTGTCCTTATACATGTTGTTTACTTTTACGTAAACCTCATCACCTAGGTATTTGTCTATTCTCATTCCTTCTTTAGTATAAGGAAACCCTAAAACTTTTATCCCAACTATATTATCGGCCACCTGCGCACCTGTGTCGTCTATATAGTTGGTGACTATCACGTTTTTGCCCGAGAATCTCAACAGCTTCGCCATCGAATCTCCTATAGCTGAATTCCTTATATGACCTATGTGAAGAGCTTTATTCGGATTTACGGACGTATGTTCTATCATTATCCTCTCATCTTTTTTAGAGCCGCGACCATAATCATCCGTAATTACGGAGAATAGTCTATCCACAAGATAGGGGTAGTTATATTTACAGTTAACGTAGCCATTCACGACGGCCGTGCTGCTTATGAACGGCAGATTGGAGAGATAATTGTTTATTTCGTTCGCTATCGTGTCGATAGCTACACCTGTTTTTTTATTCTCGTTCAATGCCAGACTTATAGAAAAATCGCAATCATATTCGTGCGATTGTATCTTAAAGTACTTCTTGACCTCGTCGACCGTATCAAGATTGAGCTTCTTTCTTATATCCTCCAGGATATCTGCTAAGATATTGGTTTTCATGTTTTCCATACGATCAGTGTTGTCTGTTTATCACAGCTGTCATACAGTGCACACCACCGTATCCGGCTAGAAGGTCGTTCATAGGTATGGGGATAACATCTATCCCGAAGCTTTCGTATCTTCTTATAGCACCGTGAAGACTGTCGTTCGACGGCATTAGTATCTTATTACGTTTCAATGTCAAAAAATTAGTAGAGAACCTTTCTTTTTTCAAGTTTACTTCCAGTACCTTCATCTCTATATCTTTTAAATAGTCCATAAAAACAAGTTTCTTGCTTAGTGAGTATACACCGTCTTTTTCCTTTTTGAAGACAGTACATACAGATTTTTTCAGTATCTGCCCGTCTCCGACTGCGGTATGCTCATCGGCTATATTAAAATAGGTATCTAAGTGCATCGTCTCTTGCGTGGCTGGTTGAGCCACTACCACTATCTCATCGTATCCCAAAGCTCCGCTGTTTAAAAGTTCGTTTATGCTCTCCGGCGAATTCCTATAACCCACTCCTATAAAGGCTTTATCGTCGGCGGGTATGAAATCCCCCCCTTCAAGAGTGTTTTTCATCCTATAAAGCGGTTTTATGCCGAGTGCTCCGAAACCAAGTTCTGTAAGTTCTGGTTCGC
>CAZYMW010000041.1:0-5960 GCA_964648605.1 Candidatus Woesearchaeota archaeon
AGATTTGATAGATTAAAATTTATATTCACACGCTCTACTGGAATCGATCATATAGATATCACGGAGTGCAAAAATCGGGGAATAACAGTTTATAATATACCGAATTATGGTGACGAGACCGTTGCCGAATTTACACTGTTTCTTATACTCTCACTTTTCAGGAAAATAAAGAAAATAGAAAATTATTACGAAGGCAGAGCGACCGTAGATGATATACGTGGAAACGACTTGAACGGCAAAACTCTTGGTATAATCGGCGCAGGCAGGATAGGAACAAATGTAGCAAAGCTGGCCAAGGCGTTTGGAATGAACATTATATACTTTAACAGGAGCAACAACAAGGAGCTTGATGCTATGCAGGCAAAGAAGATGGAATTGGCAGCGTTGTTGTCTGCTTCCGATGTCGTCAGCCTTCATCTTCCTCTCACCGATCTTACTCGTCATATCATAAACAAATCAAATGTCAATCTGTTCAAGAAAGGCGCCATGGTTATAAACACTGCCAGAGGGGCTCTGATCGATACTAATGCCCTGATAGATGCGATAGAAAACGGTGTGCTTGGCGGCGCAGCCCTAGATGTCATTGAAGGTGAAGAATTTGCAAGGAAAGAGCTCGATATAATAAAGAGAAATGCCACCTACCAAGAACTTCAGCAGATTATAGAGAACACCCTTCTTAGAAAGTACGATAATGTGATACTGACTCCGCATGTAGCTTACGACAGTGAGGAGGCTATGCAGAGAATAATCGATGAAACATTAGAGAACATAGACAATCTACTGTCGGGTAAACCGCTTAAAAATACAGTTTAGCTTACTTTATAAAAATCTTCGATTAATCCAACGATTGAAACAATCGTACTATGACACTCCTCAAAGAGAAGATATACTTAGCGATGCACCTTATTGTTCTGACTGATAGAATCAACACGAAATATTTTGTCGTAGCGATCGCAATGCAAGCAATAGCCGTTTCTTAGTTCTGTTAACGTTGTTGTGCCCGAAATGTGGTTATAGTCATCTCTCTTGACCGCGGCACCGTATAGGTTGGCAGGCTCAAAGGAAGCTACGAATTTTAGCGCCTTTTCCATCGTAGTGCCTTCGTATATCCAATCATCCACGACTAGGACATTTTTTCCTGATACTTCATTTTTGATACTGTTATCAACTACACGCGGTACGGTGACTTTAGTATCTTTATGTAAGTATCTAGAGTATATTATCGGCACGATAGATTTACAATGAGTCTCCTTTGCGGCTATACAAGCGGCTTCCAAGCCGCCACCAGATATGTATACTATAGTGTCAATACTCAAGCGTGTAAGTACTTCGTGCGCTAATTGTTTAAAATCGAAGTAATCTTTACTACCACTTTCTATATGGTTCATTCTGTTTAAACTCTTCCTATACGTGAAGGTTTTAAGTTGGGGCGATATTTCTTCTAATTGTGTTTCAATTGGAGCATCGAGCGGTTCCTTGTAGTAAATTTTATTGACGTACGATCTACATGCACCAAGAATACCTTCGAGTCCACTTTTTTGTGCGTCCAAAACCGATGCTTCTGTATTTTTTGTTGATTTATAACGGCGCAATCCATCGGAATAGGAACGGGATAGCTCTACCAACGCTGTCATTACCGACTTATCATCGCTGCTTTTTTCTATGTATCGAATATACCCATCTAACGGATCTGTGCTATTGCGCTGCTTTTTGAGGATAGCTTTTCCAAAGATATCTTTCGGTTTCATAACGATTTTAGATGCTTACTAATATTAATACTTTTAATTACAATGAAATAGTAAAGTAAAATAATATTTAAAGTGATCGCTGTAACGAAGTAGATCGACAAAGTTTTCTGAGTAATCTTATTGTTTCCTGACTTTTGGGCCCGACGGGATTTGAACCCGCAACCAACCGGTTAAAAGCCGGTTGCTCTACCGTGTTGAGCTACGAGCCCGCGACATTAATAAGCAATTCATTGTTTATATTGTTGACACGTATTAAAGTATATAATCGTTGCATTCATCATATCTATATGGAAGCTGCTTCGAAGACGTTGGAAAGCTATGAGGTAATATCCGATGGCATAGTTTCAAAGATTACCATAAGCAGCACTCCCAATAAATTCGTACCCGAGTATACAGCTACGCTCCCTGTTATAGACGAAAGTATACGTGCGATCCTAGTGGAGATAAGGGCAGAATTAATCCGGGAGTACCCCCAAAAGATCCAAACGCTCTCGGAAACCGGAGAACAGCAACTCAAAATCGAGTTTCTTGATTTGGTCAACTCGAAATTAAGATCTTTTGTTCCGGGATTAGCAGCAGAAATGTACATCGAATTATCCGCTACCTTGCTGCATGAGATGTTTGGTATGGGTGTTCTTGAGATTCTCGATTCCGATCCGAATCTTGAGGATATAGTCGTCAATGATTCGAAAAGCAATGTTATGGTCTACCACAGAAAATATGGCTGGTTAGAAACTGACATAAAAATGGAGACGGAGAATAAGATAGAAAGCGTCGCCGAGCAGATAGGCAGGAAGGTCGGCAGACAGATAACCACTCTTTCGCCCCTTCTTGATGCTCAACTTGATAATGGCGACCGCGTAAATGCAACACTTTATCCAATATCAAGGCATGGCAATACGTTGGACATAAGAAAATTTAGGGCCGAGCCTTGGACCATAATAGATTTCTTGTTATCAAAGACCGTTTCTCCCGAACTCGTGGCTTTCGTGTGGCAAGCAATACAGTACGAGCTGTCTGTGATAGTTACAGGAGGCACTGCTTCGGGAAAGACTAGTCTTCTCAATGTATTTTTACCGTTTATTCCACCGAATCAAAGGATAATCACTATAGAGGATACAAGTGAGTTGATTTTGCCGAGCTTTATGCAGTGGGTTCCTTTGATAACGCGTCAGCCGAATTCTGAAGGAAAAGGAGAAGTTACGATGCTCGATCTGCTAGTGAACTCTCTGCGTATGAGACCGGATAGATTGGTAGTAGGTGAGATAAGAAAAAAAGCAGATGCCCAGACACTTTTCGAGGCACTAATGACAGGTCATTCGGTTTACGCTACTTTGCACTCTGAAACCGCACAACAGGTTATAAAGAGGCTTTTGTCGGAGCCGATGAACCTGCCGGACATAGAGGTCTCTAACTTGGACCTTGTTCTCACAGCTTTTAGGCAAAGAAGGACTGGAGCTAGGCGGGTGCTCGAATTGGCGGAAGTGGTGGAGCACTTCGTAGCAGGAAAAATGGAGTTGAAAACGAACAATCTTTTCGAGTGGAAACCGAGGATAGATAGCATAGAAAGAACTATAAACGTATCCCAGAAACTTGAGACAAAATTGGAGCTGTACTCGGGCCTTTCGCACGATGAAATAGAAGCCGATATAAAGGAGAAGCAGAAAGTCTTGAACTGGATGGTCGAAAGGAGGCTCAAGACGACAAATACGATAGGTTTAACTGCCAGCCTTTATTACGCTAAAACCAAGGAGCTTCTGGACCTAGTCGAATCCAATGGGGACCCCTCTAAATTGGAGACAATCTAACAGATGGAATGGAAATCGATGCCTGCTATAATAGTGACACCTAACAAAGCCCTATTTTTTGGCAGACGGTTCAGGTTCCTTTCCGTGTTCGTTAAAGGGATGGTACCTTATATAGACGATTTACTGGTGGAAGCGGGCATAAACATCTCTTCTACTGATTATATCGCTGCAGGTATATTCATTGCTTTGGTACTCGTAGCTGTCTTGTCTGGTATAGCCGGTCTTTTGGCTCTTGTGGCTATACATCGAGGTTTGTTAACATTTCACTTGACGGAGATCCTGATACTATTGGTTATTTTAGTCCCTATCATCTACTTTATATATTTCATAAATTATCCGAAGCTTCAAGCCGCACGCAGGCAGTCCAAGATGGATGAAAGCGTGTCGTTTGCAATCAGAGAAATAATGATAAAGGTCGGATCTGGCGTCCCCATATTCAATGCTTTGTTGGACGTGTCGAATAGCAATTACGGATTAGTATCAGACGAGTTTAAAGTCGCTATCGAAGAGATACAATCTGGTGTACCACAAGAGATAGCACTTCAAAACCTGGCAAAACGCGTGCCGTCCCAATCTTTAAGGAGGGCGGTCTATATAATAATCAACGCAGTAAAATCTGGCAGCGATGTACACGAAACCCTTGTCATAATAAATGATATACTAATAAAAAAACAGCAATCCGATATGAAGACGTACGCAGCCGAGCTTACACCGCTGTCTATGGCGTATATGCTTATATCGGTTGTCCTGCCAAGCTTAGGGCTGTCTGTTTTCCTTGTGCTCGGTTCTTTGGGCCACTTAAATGCACTGTATATCCTTTATATTGTACCGATTTTTTTGCTGACATTCCAGGTGTTCTTTATGGGTATACTCAGCAAACGCAGACCTCCTGCAGGTATTTGATATGCACAAGACATCCAACAAATTTTTGGTGAAATTATCAGAGCTCCTTCCGGATCGTTTCAAAGTGCCTTTGGAAGAGAGCGCGATATGGGCACAGTTAAATCTGAAAAGCCTCCCAGTATTCATCGGTATACTCATAGTTTTCTTTTTTGCTATGGGGATAGTGATCAGTCTGCTGCTGTTTTTCTTCACAAAATTGCTGATACTTTTACCCTTCTCTTTCATCGTAGGCGTCCTTTTAGTGTATTTTATAATCCGTTCTCTCCTCGCGATGCTCGCAGACACGGCATCGCGTCAGATAGAGAAGGTGCTACCTGATATGCTCATGTTGATGGCAGCGAACCTCAGGGCAGGTATGATTCCTGAGAACTCGTTTCTAGCTTCCATAAGACCGGAATTCGGCAGGTTGAACGTTCTCTTGAGCCATGCAGCTATAGAAGTGCAGGGGGGCAAAAACTTCAGAGAAGCCATAGTAGAGATGTCAAATATGACCAACTCGAAGTTCTTCAATGATACCATGCGAGTAATAGCTGAGTCATTGCGCTCTGGTGCGGAACTGCACCTTATTCTAGAAAATCTCGCTCAGAATATACTTCAAAACGAAACCATAAGAAATGATATGAAAGCGCAGGTAAGAAGTTACTCTCTTTTCATATTTCTTGCATCAACAATAGCTGCACCCCTGCTGTATGGGGTCGCATCGTTCTTGATAGGGGTGCTGGATAAAATAGGAAGCGTCTCGGCAACAACCAGTGTTCCGATTTCTACCATAGGACTCTTTTCATCGTTTTCATTGCCCCATATTTCTGCGAATCTTATTACACTGATATCTATAATAAATGTAGCCATAACTACCTCATCCAGCGCAATATTGAATAGTATCCTAAACACGGGGAACGCCAAAAATGGTTTAAAGGCGGTGCCTATTTTCCTGTTGATAGGGCTCGCCATTTTCTTTATGGTCCGTTTTGGGATAGGTTCGTTCTTCGCTTCCTCGTTGTTGACAAGAGGCGGTGGCATTTGAGAACTGACAACTATTTAATATACGGGCCCATGGTCCAGCGGTTATGACGTTTCCTTCACATGGAAAAGATCGGGAGTTCGAATCTCTCTGGGCCCATGCTGCATAAAATACGTAGACAGCACGGATGAAAAGGATCGATTAAGGATAATAAAAAGTCGGTGAAAAATTGCCGCCTCAAGAAATACTGGTAGTAATGGCTAATTTAGCAGATCGGAGATACGAATCTCATCATTAAATCTGCCATGTCCGTAACGTCCTCCCAGCCCTTTAGTTAGGAAGCGAATTGACTGCTATTGAATTACACACAACTCGTATGTCTACATCGATATAAGTTTTTGAGATGGAAGACAAAACAAGTAAATATTTATTTGTTTATCGTAGGTTTTTTACGAAGCCGATTTAATTAAATTAGTCTAGTAAAAGATTTAAAATGTATAAATACAAAGTATTTTTTAGCTTTAAAATCAAGTTAATGGG
>CAZYMW010000042.1:0-3554 GCA_964648605.1 Candidatus Woesearchaeota archaeon
AGTTATTTATATCACCCATAATTTAAATCTATCGTTGAGTCTAAGACACCACTCTTATGGAACGATGCTGTTGCCTGCAGATCAGCGTTTGAACTTCAATATATCTTCGTACGACAAAGTATTAACCAGATTCTTCTTCTCTAGCCATCCTCTTCTTGCTATGGCTGTTGCTAGCCTTATAAAACGTATGTGGTCCACGCTGTGCGAGTCGCTGCCCAAGGTAAAGTTTACTCCATAGGATTTAGCCTCTTTGACCATGTTAAAAGGGAGATCCGATCTGTCGGGAAAGCCGTTTATCTCTAAAAAAACCTCACTTTGCTTGCAGCTTTCGTAGATCTTCTGGTAATCCATGTCGAAAGCCTCTCTTTTCCCTATCATTCTGCCAGTGGGATGGGCTACAGTCGTGATACGTCCGGATTCTATCGCTTTCACAAGCCTGTCGGTAAGCTCTTTTCTATCGGCTCCTCTAGTCCATTGATGCATCGCTCCTATCACTATATCCATCTTCTTCAGAGTGGAGTCTTTAAGATCAAGAGATCCGTCTTTTAGGATCTCCAGTTCGACTCCTTTAAGTATCTTTATTTCTGATTTATCGTTGAGCTTGTCTATCTTCCTGAAAAGTTCCTCGAATCTGCCATCATCGAGCCCTTTTGCCACCGGCAGGCTTTTGCTGTGCTCGGTTATCGCTATGTATCTATGCCCCCAGCTCTTCGCTGCTGCGACCATTTCATCGAGGGTGTTTATGCCGTCGCTGTTCGTGGTATGGACGTGTAAATCTCCCAATATCCCGCTGTAATCGACTATCCTCGGTAAAGAATGGGACTGTGCTGCTTCTATCTCCCCTGTGTTTTCCCTCAGTTCTGGCTCCATTACATCCATTCCTAAAGCATTGTATACCTCTTCTTCCGTTCGGCCGGCTACGGTCTTTTTGCCTTTGAAGATGCCGTATTCGTTCAGCTTGAATCCCTTCGATATAGCTATCTTTCTAAGTTTTACATTGTGCTCCTTGTTTCCTGTGAAGTACTGCATGGCCGCTCCAAAAGACTCGCTGTCAACGACTCTCAGGTCGCAGTTCAGCCCTATATCCAGCTTGACAGACGTCTTTGTGCTTCCTTTGACTATCGTCTCCCTTACCTCCTTCATTCCTGTAAAGAAATCCATTCCTTTTTCCGGGTCTTTTGAAACCGCTAGGATGTCGAAGTCTCCGACGGTTTCCTTCATCCTTCTGGACGATCCTGCGATTTCGACTCTTTCGAAAAAACCGCTTTTCCTCAGTTTGTCCACCAGGCTTTCTAGACGATCTATGACGTATCCCAGCATCTTCCTCTCCTCCTTCACACGGGAGAAAGATTCCAGGTTATGCCTTAACTGCTCCTCGCTTTTTACACCGAAGCCTTCCAGCTCTCTTATTTTGTTTTTATCCAGGGCGGCTCGCAGATCATCCAAGTTCTTTATCTTTAGTTTCTTATACAAAGTGTATATCCTTTTGGGACCCATCCCCTGTATCTTCCTGAAGGTTTGGAAATCCACTGGATATTTCTTCTTTAGTTTTTCATATTTCATCGTTTTGCCGGTCTTTACGTATTCCTCTATGGATCCTGCTATCGATTTTCCCACGCCTTCTATCTCCATCAGCTTTCCCTGTTCGTAAAGCTGTTTGACGTCGATGGGCAGAGTTGATATAGACAACGCTGCTTTTCTGTAAGCTCTCGGCTCCCAAGGTACGTCTTCTATTTCGAGCATGTCTGCTATGTCGAAGAACATTTCTGCGAGATCCTGGTTGCTCATATGATTATCTTCGCAACGATTTCTTAAATAAACTAAAAAGATGAAAACACTCTCAAATTTGGATATTATTTATGCTTTATAATTATCGATTTTTGATGATTAGAAGGACAAATCCTATCCTAAAACGTGTAAAAGAGGCTGTTTTATGGGTTGTTTTGGTCTGTTCTCACAGTTTGTTTATGAACGGCATTATATCGGTCGCTTTCTTTATCTCCTTTAGATGCTTTTTGCTACAGGCAGATTCGCCAAAATCGTTGTTGCTGCCGAATTTCTTATTGACTATCAGCACTGGAATATTCGAATTTATATGGCGTTTTAGTTCGGATGAAGTGGCGTGATCGCATGTAAGCAGGAGAGTGTCTCCCTTATCCACTGAAATCGCCTTTGATAGTCTTGATATCAATATCCTGTCTATAGCTTCTATTATAGCGTACTTGTCCGTATATTTACCAAGATGAGAAACTGAATCGGTTTGCTTTATGTGGACATAAACGCAGTCGAAAGACTTAAGAGCTGCAACAGCTGCATCGGCTTTTGCAGACAAGTCTTCATTGATAGAGGACTTTTCAAAGATGTCTGCGAGTTTCATTCCGGTCGCTGAAGCTATACCTTTCTCCAGCGGCATTCCTACGACAGCATACCATCTTTTGCCGTAAATTTTGTTTATGTCTGGCAATTTAGGATCACTTACAGCAGCATCCCTCAAAAACAGGTAATTCGGAAGCTGCTGTCCGTTTTTTGCCCTGTTCTTGTAAACGTTTGACGATTTGACCACTCCCGATGCTTCTTTTACAAACTCGTTCAAGAGTCTCGCAGTGTACGCCCCTTCTTTTCTAGCCGCTTTTATCTGCTTTATCCTAAGGTCCTTGAGTTCCGCTGCAAAACTCAGCTTCTTCCCGCCAGGATAGAACTTTGCGGTGTAACCAGGCTCGTTATTAGATACATACTGCGAAAAAGCGTTCTTTCCTTTTCTTATGACTAAGCCGGCACGGTAACCTTCCCCTACCTTGAAGTTGAAATCCTCTTTGATTCTAACTTTCGTATTTATATCGTTTTCGAGTTCTTTAAGTTCGTCGTTCGACATGTAGACCCTAACAGACGATAGCTTGCCGCTGCTGACTGCTCCAAAATTCACCCTTACGCTTAGATCTCCATCCTCCGGTTTCAGGCCTAAACCCAGGCATTCGAACCATCCTCTGCCTGTGGAATACTTTATAGGATCGTAGCCAAGGTCAGCCATGACGCCTGCATCGCTTTGCGGAGCCAGCTTTCCCAGTACTGACGGGTAAGCGTAGGCTGCGTTCTTTAGAAGGAGCGTTATGTTCGGTTTGTATGCGTACTCCAAAGGGGTCTTATTGTTTAGCATCTTGATAGGGAGATCCGCCATCCCGTCGACTATTATAAAAACTATCTTAGCCATTTAAGCCTGCCTGGGCAAGTTTCTTGATTAAATCGGCTATCCTGTTGGCTATGGTTACGTTCCTGTTCTCGTTTATAAGTTCCCTCAGCCATGTGGAGACTTCCTGATTCGATTTTATAAGGTTGTCCAGTTTTCCTATAAGAGTCGTTACCAAAGGCAGGTCTTCCTTTGATAATTCGGTGCTTTTCACGATGATCGTCTTGGCAGGCTCCTCGTGTTTCTCTGCTGGCGGCTCGTGCTTTAATGCCTGCATGCTCTCTTTAAGCTGTGAGACCATGGATGATATCTCGGCTATCTGTCTTGATTTTTCCTTCAATTCTAATTCGAGATTTTCTGACGCCTGGAG
>CAZYMW010000042.1:3654-5841 GCA_964648605.1 Candidatus Woesearchaeota archaeon
TCTGGAGTTTCTCTTCGGGCGGCAGCAATTCCAAGTGCGGCGCTTCCGGAAGTTTCGCTTCCTGTGATCCCTTGGATACTGATGGCGTTACTGGGACTTTTATTTCCTTGACCAGCGTGGATGCTACGGGAGCCGCTTTCGGCTCTGGCGTAAATATTATAGGCGCTGGTTTCACCTCTATAGGAGACATCGGAGGCGGCTGTGCTTCCTTTTTCATAAGCTTTTCGAGAACGCCCAACTGCTCTTCCGATTCAAGCATTTTGTGGAAAACGTGCGACTCTTCCTCCGATTTTAGGTTTTTCAGGTCTTCTACGCGGATGCCTAGTTCGCCTTCAAAAGCTCTTATCTGACCCTTTAAGATTTCTATCTTTTCCAAGAGATCTTGCCTTTCGGATTCAGATTTCTCCGGGTCTTCCATAAGTAGAGTAAACTATGAGAATAAGACATCTTTATTCTATTTATCTTTATCACGCTCGCCGATTTGTTGGATTTTTACGGACTATTATCAATGCGTGGTCCTTTTGATAAGGATACAGGTCGACCGAAGCCGTTACTTCAAATTTCATTTTAACGGCCTTTATCGTGTCCGTTATTACGTTTCTACTGGGTTTTGAGACATCGATGCTCTTTGTCTTTATCGCCAGTGCTGCTGTACCTCCAGGTTTTAGGAACTCGTTCATGTTCTTAACGAATATATCCACCTGATCTCTTTGCGCCACGTCTTGATAAAGAAAGTCGCATTTTGGCACGCCTTTTGGATATTCCTCCGGTTTCCTTGCATCGCCTATTATCGGGAATATGTTCTTTCGTTTCTCTGCGAGCAGGATGAGATTGGCACCCATCTCCTCTGATAATTCAACCGCATACACTTGCCCACTCTCTCCTACTATATCAGAAACGTGCGATACGGTCGTTCCTGACGATGCACCCAGATATAAGACTTTATAGCCTTCTCTTAGATCAAGAGCTCTCAGGCCTTTGTAGAACGCGGCAGCGAGCTTGCTCCTCGATGGGATCCACTCCCTATACTCTTTTCCACCGATATCAAAAATTCTTTCGCCATAGACGGCGTGATCCTTAATCAAGTTTATGGATACAAGCTGCCTGCCTTTGCTACGAAGCCAATAAACGTTATCGATGACTCTTTGGAATTCCATGTCTAATGCTGCTTTCTCCGTAGATGCTGGCTTTTATTTATCTTGTCTATCTCTATTTCAAGCTGCTCTTTCAAAGAATTACTTTCATCTTTCTTTGAGAATAAGTCTATCCTGGCTGCTGTTGATATCTTCGAAGCCGCTATGCGTGCTATCCTGCCGCGCTTATCCTGCTGCGCACCTTCTATGTATGGTATCTTGTAGATAACCCCATACTTAGGTGTGCGCTTCGAGCCGCTGAACAACGTGCTTTCGGAGCCTAATATCTGTATCTTTGAAGAGGGCATGAATGCTAGCTGTTTTATGCCTCCGCTCAAAGCTATCAATCTTGCTGCAACGAGATCGCCTGCTATTGCACACAGATTAGGATAGTTATTCCTTATGATACCAGACAAATGATCTTTTACCATATTTTTGATATCGGATAGATTCTTTAGCTCGTTTATCTGCAACGATAGAATGGATTTGTCCTCATCTGACAGATCGTAACCCATGCTTTCGTTCTTTATTCCTAAGAGGATAGAGGCTTCCCCTCTTTCGAAGCCTTTGACTAGGGTTTCTATGAACTGTTCTCTGTCTTTAAGCATCGCCGCTGCTTCGGGATAATACATGAAGTAAAGGTCAAATACTGCTTTGAATAGCGTATTCTCTGCTTTCTCGGTCTCATCTACAAGATTCACAAGTTTTGTTATTAAATCGCCTAAAGACAACCTGTCCTTTATCGCATTTCTAGCTATTTTCACGAATTCGGAATTATCCACACTTTCACCAGACTATTATAACAAAAGACAAAAAGCATTTATAAACTATAAATTAGTATGTAAATGATGCATCCGTATAATAAAATTACCTATTATGCTAAGCTTATAAAATTGGGATATCCGTTAAATAAAGCTATTAGGCTATTTCTGTGGGATGTACTAACTAAATTAATATTAATGAATGATTCAAAACGCGCTAATGAGATTAGTTACAACCCGTCCAAATATATCGCCTATAAGAATTACGGATTAAAATTTCCGGGTGATTATGC
>CAZYMW010000043.1:0-5754 GCA_964648605.1 Candidatus Woesearchaeota archaeon
ATGGCGGCTGCTCTCGAATGCCTTTCGCTGCTTTGCTTTCCTGCTTTTTGAGGGGCTTGAACGGCCATACCGGCAGAAACGACAGACTTTGAAACAGGTCTTATCTCCGATATGCTCGGCATCTCTACCTGCTGCGAACCCAACACCCCGGAAGCTCTTGATACAGCCGAATTCATTTTGTTCAAATCGTTGTATATATCGTAAGAGTTTTCAAGAATTCTCCTTGACATCGTTAAAATATCCTCTGCCATAGTTATCTTAAACACGTGTTATAATTTAAACACTGCAAAAAGCTGTTTTAACGGCTTTTAAGAGCGGGTTGATTTCCTATTCAGCTGTTGTTAACAAGACTTTCTAAGGTTTTGATGTACGAAAGAGAACAGACAGGTGCTGCATTGTTTATAACTTCACATATCTGCGCTGTTAAGATATTCGCGGCACCCAAAACAGATTCGCCGAACGATCCTGTAGTAGGGTTTTGGATGGAATTTAGGATATCGGCGTGCGTACTGTATTGTGGAAATGTAGTTTCGATAGATGAGTCCAGTATTGTGCCTGCATTAACTATTGATCCGTCAAACACAAATTTGTTGTTTATATCGAAGAAAGGCACCCCATACTGCGGAAATATCGGCATACCTACTATATTAAAACCGGACAAAGCAGGCGTGGTAAAGTTAGAGCTCAGAAAAGGCGTTAATCCGGTAGTGTTTGTAAAGAAAGACCCACCCATTTGATCGAAAGGTTCGAAATTTATGTATTGGGATGTATAATAGGCACCTTCGACAAATGGTGTCGGATGAGAATCGCCGTATGGCGCACCTCCCACTGGCGGTTCTGATGTAACAGAGTCAAAAATCGATTTGGAAAAATTAAACATTATAGTAGGTACGTTCCAATCAACGGTAGCTGACCTATCAGAAAACAATTTCGTAAAAGTCCCGAATCTGTCCAAAGCTACGACAAACGCCCAGCGAATCTGCGCACAGAATGGACATCCTGCTGCACCTATATATAAGAACGTCGGTTTTCCGCCGGATGTGAGCGTTGGAAACGAGCTATTCGTTGCTATCGGTATTACATCATAATTGTTGCCTCCGGACATGAAAAGTATGCAATAAGCAGGATGCCCTTGACCGCTGGTTCCGGCGCTTGCAGGTAAACAAAAGACCGACGTATTGCCGACTCTACTAAGCCCTTGTGATTCTACACTGGAGACAAAACTATTGCTTAGACTGGCGTTGACCTGTGTAGCTCCCACGACTGCCAACTGCGCACTAAGATTTGACAGGCCGGATATGTAGCTAGAAGCGAGAAGGTTACCGTCAGAAGGCGAGAAGAATTGCGCCGATGTGACGCCTGCAGAGCTGAAAGGCGGCAGTTTAAGTGCAAACAGCACTATAAGAACAGCTGCTATAACTATTATTCCGATGATTATAAATTTGCTGTTCTTGGAGAAAAAGTTCGGTTGGACGTTCTCAGCTATCTTCTGTACGGACACCTCTTCCTGCTTTAAAACTTGCTCTTCTTCCGCGTTTTTCTTCTCCAGTTCTTTGACCTTGTTCTCTGTTTCCTCGAGTTTCTTCAATATGAGGTCTAATTTATCAGCTTCGTTTGTGGGAGTTTCTTTGGCCGCTTTCGGTTCCGGTAATTCTTTCTGTTCCGAAGGTTTCTCTGTTTCCTCTTTCTTCTCGGGTTCTTTAACCTCATTTTCTGGTTTATTATTCTGATCCATGGTGATTCGAAGAGTTGCTTATTTAACTTTCCTCCCCCGGCTTTCCTGCTTCGGCGGCAGGATTTGTATGTGAGCGTCTGTCAAGATAAACTCTATGCCCGAATGTTTTCATAATTATTGATGCTGCTTACTATTTAAATTCGTTGTTGTCCATTTGTATAATGTATACGTCATTTGCTTTTATAAAGCTTTATGTCGCTGCTACCCAAAAACATAAAAAAACGGCATAAGACAAGCAAAGCTGATATTGCTGTGATTATGGCAACCCAACCCTGTCGAAAAAGCAATCGATCGTGCCTTGCGTGGTGTTATTGTATTACCACTCGAAATAAAAATCACGGTGCCGAATAGCCCGTTTTCTGTCGCGTTTCTGCCGTGTTCGCGGTTTCTGTATGACGCCTTACGACATTCGACTAAGCACTGGAATACCAGTTTGCACGCCGCAGGATTGCCGTTTCATCCTTTCCGATGACAATCAGTCGAGCATCATCTTTTATCATCGTGCTGGTTCGTTTCTGCTCAATTGCCTACACTTTTAATGTACCACGTTGCCATGGTGCGGTTTTTGCCGTGAACGGACTTCCTCCTTTTATGGTCTGCCGTATACGGCACCGTAACAATAAGATGAAGTGATAGACTATAAATACGTTCAAAAGCGAATATTAAATTTATGAGAATAGAGTTGCTGGGATCAAACGCTCTGGAGAAGGACAGCAAAAGATACATAAAAGGAGTCAGGTTATCCAATAAAGTAAAAATAGACTACGGAACGGCCAAACACGTCTCCTTTATAGTGGATGGCGATGAAAGCAAACATAACGTCATGTACTTCGTGGAGAAATTCGGCGACAAACAATGGCAGTGCGACTGCAAATGGTATGCGCTACAGAACAAGATATGCTCGCATATAATAGCAGTAAATCTGGCTTTGAAGAACGGTAAAGTCGAGGTCTAAGCGTAAAGCTCGCGATAATCCGATCCACGCCGTTTACGTCCGAAATGTGATACACTACACGATGTTTCTTTCAATTCTGCTTTGTGTATGTACTCGAGGGTATCCATAAAGCTTATTATGTCCGCATTCTCATCTTTATCCAGCATTGTGCTGTTGTGCTGAGCGCTCTTAAGATATAATCTTGAGCCTACCTCTTCACTGCCGTAGTAGGTTTTCCGATAAACTATGGCGATATCGTCCTTGCCGTGCAATTTGACGATCATGCTCGTGCTGTTGAATGGTCTTCCTTCTTCGGCTATTCTAAGCCCCTTGTCCACGCTGTAGAACTCTCTTATCCTGCCAGAGACGGCTAATCTGTAAGGTGAAAGATCTATCTTCTTGCCGTTTTTGGTCTTCACAGAGAGCTTCAATTTTTTGAGGTCAGAGAAATTGGGAGCCGACTTGATGCCGTCCACCTCGTATTCGGGATCTTCTGCCAGATCTCCGTCCAGATAATACGCACTATCGCGCGCTGCGAGTTTATCTATATCAATTCTTAAAAGATCCGCATACTCGTCTAAGTCGGACACCTCAGCTTTGTCGAAATCCTTTCTTGCGATTATATCGTAATAACGCCCTTTTAAATCGGGCCACGAGAAAGAGTCCGCGCTCTCCACGATCGTTAAGTCGTGATCGGACTCCCTTAGTTTCAGAAGTTCTTTATCCGATACGGTCAGCTCTCCTCTCTTTTCGAGTTCTGACAGTATTTCGTCCAGTGTTTCGGTTTTGGTCACAGATTCCTTTTCATCCATAAGTTACTCATTATATAGTAAAGATTACAACTAGTATAAAAGCCTTTCGGTCGACCCAAAACTGGTGGATAACCATCAGCGGATCGATTATTTTGCTACGCTCGGAAAAATCTTTGAAAAAAGACCCGAGGATAGATCGGTACCAAAACTTGAGAAGGCGCAGTTGAGGCTTTTGCCTACACGATTAAATGAAGTGTTTACAGCAGCTGTTGTGTTTTTATTGAGCGTGGCGCCGAAGACGAAGCACACGCTGCCATCGACCTGTGCTATATCCAGTTCTCCGAATGCAACATGAATCCCGGCTATGGTAGAATTGGTTATAGACACCCCAAAACCGGGCGTACCCGACAATGATACACTGTGTGGGGGGCTGATATTAGGCAGCGTAGAAAGAGCACTTAACAGGTCTATGTTATTGGAAGCTATCTTTGCTCCCCCTACGACAACGACTTCGAAGCTTGAAGGCAATTTTATGCTGGATGTATTTCCATTAAGACTGGACAGCAAAGAAGGAATGAACCCTGTCAAAGAGATTATAGAAGAAGCGGGAAATAAAACGCCTGTCGATCTAGTGCTTTTATTAACGGTGGAATTGCTGAAAAAAGGCAGTATCTTAGCGGCTGATGAGGACAGCAGTTGCGGACTCAAAGAAACCCAATTCGCGGGATATGAAAAATTCAATGTCGATGATCTGAATGTAGAGTTGGAGGATGCACTGCTAAAATAAGCGGGGATCGAAGAGGCTAACAGGCTGAGAGAACCTGGGAAAAGCACGGCGAGAGCTACCGCACCGACAATTATTATCACAATTATAATCACTATAAAAGCTTCTACCACCTGTAAGAAACCCATTGTATTTCACCAACAATAAGTATTATCAGGTTGTATTTAAAAGGTTTTAATATTTCCGACGTGATCCAGAAAACAGCCTGACAAAAGCGGTGATTTCGAGCTGGGTGAGGTTAAGCAGCCCGATAAAAGCGAATAACCTGCTCGATCCAGCAAGGACTAAGGTAGAAACCAAAAGATGCCGTTTAGTTTTGCTTGCCACGGGGGATATTAATATAAAAGAGCTTCATAGATAGTTTATATGGTGCTGAAGCCCGAGGAGATAGAACGCCTGGCAGAGTCCTTCGAAGAAAAAAGCGCGGAGGAGATAACGCGCTGGTCGTACGATACTTTTGGACAGAAATTGACGCTCGCATTCAGTGGACAGGTAGAAGACTGCGTATTGCTCGACATTCTGCACAAAACAGCAGGTCAAAAAGCCGATGTTTTCATGCTCGATACCGGAAGACTGAATGAAGAGGTATACGATTTGATTGAGGACCTGCACGAACGATACGGCATCAGGATATCCCTGCGTTCCCCCGACAGCAGTGAGGTCGAAGAGATGGTGAGGCAGCACGGGATAAACTTATTTTACAAAGATCCAAACCACAGGATAATGTGCTGCGGGATAAGGAAGGTAAATGTACTGAAGAAGGTGCTGAAGGATTACGATGCGTGGATGACCGGAATCAGGAGGAACCAGATATCGACGAGGGTGAACACCAAGAAACTGCAGATGGATGCCCAGTTCTCATTGCTGAAGATAGCACCTATAGCTGATTGGAGTTGGAAAAATGTCTGGGATTACATAAAAACCAATAACGTGCCGTATTGTTCTCTTTACGAGAAAGGCTATACGAGCATAGGCTGCGAACCTTGTACTAGGCCTACGTTCGTAAAAGGTGATAATCCATCGGAAGACGAGCTGAGAAAAGGGAGATGGTGGTGGGAAGGAAAGGATACGACCAAAGAATGCGGCTTGCATTTCTCCCACGATAAAACTTAATCCTCCGTAATAAACGGCCCGCCCAGTTTTCCACTCAGTTCAAGTATCTTTTCTGCCACGTCTTTTCTTATCATTTCCGGCGGTGGCATCTGACCTTTCGAAAGCATCTCCCTTATTATTGTCTGGCTTATTTTCACCTGTTCTGTGGGGTGGTTGCAGTTCCTGTCACTCACTGTCTGGTTGCATTTTCTGCAGTAACCTATTTCGTTGAAGAACAAGAATTCCATGCCAAGTTCGTGCTTGAATTTTTTAAGCAGTCTGTGCGCCGCGAACGGGTCGTAGGTAGCCCCGATACCCGCCATGTCCCTGCCGATGATAAAATGCGTGCAACCGAAATTCCTCCTTATTATAGCGTAGAGCACTGCGGATCTTGGACCCGCATATCTCATCGAGATAAGGAGCGGGCTGAACAGCACCCTGTTCGCTGGAAAATACT
>CAZYMW010000044.1:0-5655 GCA_964648605.1 Candidatus Woesearchaeota archaeon
CGAGCGGTACATCTGTGGCGCCTTCATCGTGCAGATCCTCCTCATCTTTTGTCAGGTCCAAGACTATAGAATCGCCTATCTTTCCTGCAGCCACCGAAGCTACGAGGTCTCGCATAGGCAATCCAGCATCAGCGCACGCCATGGATGCGGCTGTAAGGCTGGCGCATCTGGTCCCGGCATCAGCCTGCGTCACGTAGACATTTATAGCTATCATTGATTTTGGAAACTCATCGAGCATGACAGCACGGCTCAAGGCATTCGTTATCACCTCGCTTATCTCCATGTCTCTTCTGTCAAAACCTGGCTTTATCCTGTCCGGTACGGAAAAAGGCACCATATCATATCTGCACACTATTATACCTCTGTCCGCTCTTTCGAAGTGTTTAGGTTTTACCTCTTGAGGCCCATAAACAGAAGCTATGGCCTCCGTGTTTCCTATTCTGAACCTGGCGCTTCCATCCGCATTCGGCACGACGCCTACTTCAGCCTCAATATGCCTAAGTTCATCGAATGCTCTTTTATCCAATCTTTCATTGTACATGTTCGAACAACTCCCTCACCTTTTCGCTGAGATTCGGATCATAATATTCCCTTTGGATCAGCTCTATAGCCTCGATCGCAAAAGGTTTCTTTTCCTCGTCCCCGTTTATCCAAGCGATCCCGTTCTGTCCGATTATGACATCGCAGCCACTCTCGCTCTTTATTAAATTTATCATAGCTCCCTCCTTTCCTATCAACCTTGGTATTTTCATAGGGTTTATCCTGATTATGAGGTTTGAAGGCAGCTTTGCATAGCGCGTACCTCTCATCGATATATCCGCTGCATGGTTCCCCGAATAGACTCTGAAAACCCTGGCGTATATGAAATCACCTCTTTGGATATAATGGTCGAGTTCGTTTATCTCCGCTCTGAAATTAATGTCTCTGGCGTCGAGCCTAGCATAGTACGGTGCATTTATATCCACCACCCAGTATTTGCTGGATACTTCGATTACCTGTCCTATTATATCATCCCCCTCATGAGGTTCGTATACGCTCGTAAGCGGGGAGACACCTGCTTCATTGACACCAAAGTGCAGCATACCAAAATACTTGGAGAAAATATTCCTGCCTTCAGTGTACGTCCCTTCACCGCCATGCTTTTCATCGGAGATAAGCTCTCCTGGGGTGACGATATCGTAATTTTTGAAATAATCCATTTACAACCTCCTTATCGTTATATTTCCGTGTGCCACACTCTTCAATCTGCTCAACAGCTCGTTCTCATTCCCTGCTTTTACGGAGAAAGTTACATTTATCCCGCTGCCGCTGTTTGCATTGGTTTTTATATCAGCCATCCTTTTTAAATAAGCTAAAGCCGCATCAGCGTATTGCATCGGTATCTCCACAGCGTATTCGAAAGACCCCAGCTTTATAGGAAGGATGCGTTTTAGTTCGGCCAATATCTCATCCATCTGTTCGTTCTCGCTTTTATTGAAATCAAAATTATGATGGACATCGTGCATGGCGAGCTCTATCCTTTTCCTCGGGATAGGAAGGTTGGTCGTGGCATCTATAGCCATGGAAGCTATTTTGTCGAGTATTCTATTCTTCAGCATCTCGTTCTGATTTTCTCTGTATCTGCTGCTCGTTTGCACTTCTCCCCTCTTTATTATCTCTAAAGCTATCTTTTTTACGTCGTCGCTCCCAAAGTAATCCTCCAAGCCACCTGCGACTTCTCCTTTGCGTATGTCCTTGAAAATGTTGTCAACGAGAAGCGTGGAATCGATGTCATTGCTTTTCCCTTTTTTTATGAGCATCGCCTTATCGCAATCTACGAATATCTCGAACTTCTTATCTTTTATCTGTAATCTCGCTATAACTCTGTCAACCATAACTTGGTCTTTCTTACAAATATCCAGCTATCTCGTCTTTTCCAAGTTTCTTGAAACCTGATTTGTTTATCACCGCTATCTCGAATCTGTCAGGGTAAAGTTTTACTCCCCCGTTCTTCAGTGATTTTACCGCTAACTTCACAAGAGCATCGGTATCCATTCCGTCTTTGTATCCTTCCTCCAGGCTTTTATTTATGGCGTTGGACTCCTCCCCTATCGCTATAGCCTTATACTGGAAGAATATACCGCTTGGTTCGAGCATAAAAAGTGAAGGTTCATCGTCCCTGATCCCTCCGAATAGGATACTGACACCATAAGGCCTTGCCCCACCGTACTGAGTGAATATCTGCATATCAGAGCTTATTTTCTTTATCATAAGAAGCATGTCGGCCGGCTCGCTGTAAGTCAACTGGTGTTGTTGTGCCTCCATCTGTGCTTTCTCTACCAGGGCTCTGCCATCCGCTATCATACCAGACATCGCAGCGCCAGTGGTATTGTTTATTTTGAATATCTTTTCTATGCTTTCCGGTACTATAAGTTTTTCGATCTCCGGCAGCCTTTTATCTGCGGCGAAAACGACCGAATCCTTTCCAATCGCTCCTACGGCTGCTGATCCTTGAGATACGGTTTTTTTAGCGTATTCCACCTGGAGCAGCCTTCCATCCGGGCTGAAAAGCGTAATCGCTCTATCGTAACCCATCAAATCATTTTGCATCTGTTCCATACATTGAATCCCTCTCTTTCTTCACCTTTTTAAGACTTCCACTACTTTTTAAAGTAAGCACGTTCGATTTATAAAACTTACCTATGAGCGATAATAAAAATATTACATCATATTTATACTTATTTGATACGCTTACAACCCCTACAAAACCATTCTCGTGCCGTTTTGTCGTCTCTTTTATGACCCTAAAATTGCCTCTTATCGGCAGAAGAGGCCCCAGTTTTATCAGTGTCTGAAAAAGTCTGCTCTCAAACTCTTCGGCAGTGTCTACACCGTCCATAAAAAGCAATATATATCTCTTCTTAGGATGCATATCTATCTCTCATCGAAAGCTCTGACTATAAAGACTACAGCCAGCGAAACGGCTATCGCCAAACCCGCTAGCAAATAAACGTTGACTATCGTATGGAATGCGCTGTCTATCCAGCTGTAGAAAAGTGATACAAACCCTATGAAAACGATTATGCCTACAAGAACATATTCTATCGCTTTCTCCCACCTTTGCATTTTCATTTATAAAGGACTTGTTTTGAATATTTAAAGTTTAGGTGCATCCCAGACCGGTGTATAATTCGATTACAGAAAGGTCTTCAGCTATTTAAGAGACCGAAACTATGAACATAAAGTTCTCAATTCCTTATAAGGATTAGACTGAAACAGATCACCACAAGACTGCAATCAAATTGAATGCAGCTACGGCCTATATCCCAAAAAGAGTATTTAAATGAGTGAAACTATAACACGATATGGCTTGGGATCTGCATAAGAAAGCCAGCAAATTATGGATATTGCTAGGCCTTATAGGAGTAGGCCAGATAGTTGCTCTGATTTATTCTCTAATCTATAAAAAAGACGAAGACAGGTTCATTGGGATTCTTTTTATCTTAGGTTTAATAGGCGATATAATAATCTACCTTATAGAGAGAAAGAAGGACAGATACATGGCCGATATAGCAATCTACTTACTTGTAGGAGAAGTGCTTCTTGCTGCTGTCAGCGTGTTTTATTTGTCCGGGATTTTCAGTCCGAGCGTTATCGTTGTTCCTTAGTACTGTTTTTCTCCATTCCTAGAAGTCGCACAGATATGCAACAGCATAGGACTATACACAGCTTTGAGGAATGACGGTCGGAACACTATTAATTTACTGAGGGAGCATCACAAGTTCTAGGGGATATCTGGAGTGCAATTTGTAAAATTTTCAGCCACGCAATCCCTACGGGTGTCATTACGTTATTTGAAGTTACAGAAAACAATGTTTGCGTTAGCGGCTCTAATTATAAAGCAGCGGTGATAATAGACTACACAGAGCACCGTTAAACAGAATCTATCGACAATCGGTAGAGATTGTCGTTGGAAGAATTACGATGCGGCGACGTTTAAGATCGCCGGCATCACGAAGTTTCCTCTATGTAAATAATGTATCTGGTAAATAAATTCTTTTTTGAGTACATGTGAAGGTTTATAGGGTGCAAGAGGAGGAATCAACATAACTGTATACCGACTACGCGCAACTATAAAAGCGAAGAATATGTATTGATAATCACAATGAAAGATGAAAAAGTTATCGGATACGTGGACAATCTTACTGCCTTTGGCATCATATCTCCGAAGACGAAAGGACTTATAATCACGGACAAGAGGATACTAATCTTGGACGCTAGTACAGTGTCTTCTGCGGCCGTATCTGCCGGCTTCTCGTATGTTTTCGGGATCTTTGGAAGGGGCGTTGCCAATAGAATCACTAAGGATCAGATACAGGAAACAACACAGAAACTTGCACAATCAGACTTAGACGGGCTGCTCAAATCAAATCCAAGCAATATCGCAATAAGTAATGCAAATGTAGAGCGCGTAGAACTGGATAGAAAGCAGATTCTTATAAAAACAGAGCAGAAGACCTTTAAGTACAGACTTTCTAACCCGGATGTACGGAATAAGAATAGTGATGTATATCAAAGCTACATGCAGGCGCTTCAAACCGCCTTAGGAAGTAAAGTTGTTGGAAAATGAACGGTGTAGATAATGTCGCCGCATCTAATTACCACTCAAAGGGCAAACCCGGTGTGGGTATTGATATCCGCGGTCCCGTTGCAAATCGGAAGTGTAGCGAGTATAGTTTATGTGCTGTCTTCCGACAGTAAGAATAAGGCTTATTCGCTGCTGTTTCTAATACCGATAGTAGGACCTATCATCACCCATGTTCTGATGATACAAAAGGACAGGTATTTATCATCGATGGCTGAATGGATCTTCATAGGCCAGATAGCTGGTTACATTATACTTAAGGTATTGTTGATCTTAGGATAGTTCCAGTGTATAATTCGATTACACCGTAAAAGCAGGGCGGGCGTTATAACCGTTCTAGCCATTCTCAGTCTTTGAAGCTGCCTTTATAAGTCTTTCCCAAGTGCTTTGGAGACAGGTCAAAAATCATGGTCTTTTTAATAGTCATCTCATCTATAGTGTATCCGACTCCTTCCTTCCCGTAACCCGAATCCTTCACTCCGCCGAATGGGAAGTACGCCGTTCCATGCGATGGAGCAGCGTTCAGCGTCACATTTCCGCTTTGTAAAGCTTTCATAGTCTCCCATGCACTGTAAAAATCCTCTGTGAACACGCACGAATCCAAACCGTATCTTGAGTCATTTGCGACTCGAATGGCATCCTTGGTATCCTTTACTTTTATTACCGTTATGACAGGACCAAAAGTCTCTTCGTTCGCTATCTCAGCGTCGAGAGGCACATCCACTAAAAGGGTAGGCTCATAATAAGCCGCATTGTGCTTTCCTCCAACGACCAATCTCGCACCTTTTTTTACCGCATCCTTTACCATACCATCTATTCTTTCTGCTGCTTTCTCGTTTATCACAGGACCCATTGTCACGTCATCACTTTCGAGAGGATTACCAAACTTGAAATCAGACACGTGCTCCTCGAGTTTATCGATGAACTTATCATAGGTGTTTTCGACAACCATTATCCTGCTTATCGCATCGCATCTTTGACCAGCTAGTTCTAAAGATCCTTTTACACACTGTCTTGCAGCGAGCTCAAGG
>CAZYMW010000045.1:0-3475 GCA_964648605.1 Candidatus Woesearchaeota archaeon
AATGCTCGCATCATAGCTTGTTAATACCTCCTAAGTTTAAATCCATTACCACTTTTGGAAATACTGATATATATCTTATGAGAATAAACCACAGCGAAACGGGGTTGTCCTACGTGCAGACAGTCGTATTTCGCAAAGGTTAAAAGTATACGGATAGATTGTTTATGATGAAAAACATCGCTATAGACAGAATAAGGGGGCAATCAATAGAAAAGCAAAAAGTTGAGATAGTCGAAAGAAAAGGATTAGGTCATCCTGATTATATAGCGGACTCTGTTGCGGAAGCTTTTTCCAGATCTTTATCAAGATACTATATAGAAAGATTTGATAGGATATTTCATCATAATGTTGACAAACTAGAGGTAATAGGCGGCAGAACCTCCCCCGAATTTGGAGGCGGCAAAGTTTTGGCTCCCATCGCCATACTCTTTTCAGGTAGAGCTACAGATAATGTAAATGGAACGCACATACCTGTAAAAGATATAGCAGAAGAATCGGCTAGGGAATGGATCGGCGGGAACATAGCAAATTTAGATGCAAAAAGCGTGCGTTTCTTGTTCGAGACGAAAAGTGGATCTACAAATCTAACGGATTTGTTTTTTAGAGAAGACGGTGTCAAATCCAACGACACATCGTTCGGGGTGGGCTACTCTCCGCTTAGCGACACCGAAGAAACGGTGTTGTCGATAGAGGGTCTGCTTAATTCGAAGGAATTCAAGAATAGCCATAAATTTTCTGGAGAGGATGTTAAGGTCATGGCGGTCAGAAAAGGCGATACAATAAATGTCACTATAGCCATGGCTTTCGTCGACAGATACGTACAATCCATATCTGATTACTTTGATAAAAAAGCAGAAATAATAAGTATCTTAAAGAAAGACTTTGAGGAGACGAAGCTGCATAGAAAAATAAAAATAGGTTTGAACGAGCTAGATGAACGACAAAGGGGCAAAGATGGTTGTTATTTGACCGTGAGCGGCACGAGCTCCGAAAACGGGGATGACGGGGCTGTTGGCAGAGGAAACAGAGTCAACGGCCTCATAACCCCGAACAGGACCATGAGTATGGAAGCTGTGGCAGGCAAAAATCCTATAAGCCATGTAGGGAAGCTATACAACATTCTGGCGTTAAGACTAGCAGACAATATACACCGCTCTTTAGACACCGACGTAGAAGTAAGACTTGTGGGAAAAATAGGTTCGCCTCTGTCCAAACCTGTGATGGCGTCGATAAACCTTGGAAAAAAAGCAAACAGCGGGGAAAAGATAGCCGCAAGCAGAATAGTAGAGGATGGATTCAACAGCATATATCTCATAACAAAGGACATCTTGGAAGAAAAGATAAAAATCTGCTAGCAGCATCATTATAGTTATGGATGAATACGAAATATTGAGTTTGATAAAGTATTTAGAAAGCATAAAGGGGCGGCACACGGAACTTGTCACTGTGTATGTACCTGCGGGTTTCAACCTCGATTTGATCCGCTCACAGCTAACAGAAGAAAAAAGCACAGCATCGAACATAAAAGATAGAAACAACAGGAAAAACGTCATAGATGCTCTGGAGAAGATAGGCGGGGAACTGAGACTCATAGGCAGAACGCCTGTCAACGGCTTGGTCGTGTTCTCCGGCAATATATCGGATAAAGAAGGAGAGCCGGACATAAAAGTTTGGGAAGTGGAACCACCTAAAAAATCCGATATAAAACTGTACCGTTGCGATCAAAGGTTTATAACCGAGCCGCTGAAAGCCATGTATCAGCAGGAAAATGAGTATGCCATTATCGTCCTCGACAACAGAGAAGCCACGTTCGGCTTGCTCGAAGGATCAAAAATAACAGAGCTTAAACACATAAAGTCGCTTGTTCCTGGAAAGTTTTCAAAGGGCGGCCAGTCGGCTATGCGGTTCTCGAGGGAGCGAGAAGGGCTTATACGAGATTTTTACAAAGAGATAGCAGACACTGCCAAGGCCCTATTTTTTGAAAAAGAAATAACAGGAATCGTAGTAGGCGGACCGGGTCCGGCAAAAGAAAATTTCCTTGAAAGTGGATATCTTATTACAGACCTTAAAAATAGGATAAAAGGCGTAAAAAGCATAAGCTATACCGACGAAGCCGGGCTGAGAGAACTGGTGGAAAAAAGCAAGGATGTGCTGGCAAACGAGAGGATAGTCATAGAAAGGGCGTACGTTCAAAAGTTGCTTATGAGCATAGCAAGAAACGATAACCTTTCGGCGTACGGCGAAGCCGCTGTAAAGGATGAATTAGAGACTGGAAACGTTGATACACTGCTTATATCTTCTGGACTCGAAGACGTGAAAAGAAACGAGTTCTATTACAAAGCGAAACCTATGGGCATAACCGTCGAATTTATATCGAAAGAATCGAGCGACGGATTGCAGCTTTACAATCTTGGAGGGGTAGCAGCCCTATTGAAACATCCCTCAAAAAGGGGCTGATAGCCGCATTTCAAGACGATCTGCGCACAGAGAATGAGATCGTTGGCTTGGATCGAAGCGCTACTGACATTCGATCGTTCGCGTTTATTTCTAAATAAAGATATAAACAAAGAAATTAGAATATTAGTATGGTTGGGCTCGACCAGATAGTCGTGTTGATATTTTTAATATTGTTTATATTAGGTGGTTTAGGAACATTTTTTACCGGAGCTGTGATCGTCGCGCTGTTAAAGCACAGACGCGATAAGGTTCCTTTTACGTACTTTCTTCTGCACAAAGAGAAAGCTAAGAAGGAATTCAGCATTCTTTTGTATCCTGGAATAACACTGTTCATAAGCGGCTTGTCGACGCTCATGCAAAAATTATTCGGCCCTGCTTTCCCTACTCCAAACAGCTCCATGGCCATGTTGATCGTGTTCTTCACCGCCTATATATCCGGGATAGTTACGGTTGCCCTGATGATTTACATAATGTATAGGTGGTTTGTGCAGTTTAGAAGGTTCCTATGATATCTTTTGATTTAATATACAAGATATTGGCGATGTCGTTCGGTGTGCTCGCACTTCTAGCTGTATATTACATACGAAAAGGGCTGAAAGACAATTACTATGTGTTTTTGGCTATGATATTCAACAGGCAAAAAAGAGTGTATCTGGCGTTCATAGCGCTGTTCATATCGGCAGTGCTTCTCGTAGTGGGATACGGAATAACTTTCATGATTTCATTGTCGAACCCGGCCACACTCGATTGGGAGTACATAAACGTGTTCATGTTCTTCTTTTTTGTCATGTTTCTATTTATTATCGGTTTAAACTACAAAAAATACACTAAAAAGACCCCTGAGAACGGGATACCTCCATCGAGCGAAAGTCCAGTGGAGAGCCTAAATAAAGCAGAGCAGCCAGAGAAGCCGGAAGAAGACGAACCAAAAGAAAGCGACCAGAATATCGATCAGAATCAGCGAATTGCTTAAACTCTTTTGTTAATCACATGCGGGAAACTGCTCATTAATTGATGC
>CAZYMW010000045.1:3575-5503 GCA_964648605.1 Candidatus Woesearchaeota archaeon
ATTTATCATTGAACGGAAAAAGGTATTAATTCTTCTCTGCATAACGTTTATATAGTTGTAGTAATCAGTATAATATCTATTGTAAAATGGTTAAATATGGAATCGATTGAGGGGTTACTGGACAAAACAACTGCAGGTGCCGCTCCGACGGGTACCGATAACCCTTTCGAGGATCCAAAAAGGTTCTTGAGAGGCGTAGGCGTAAAGAAACAGTATCTAAATGACCCAGTAGTCTACAAAACTCTAAGCAATCCAATAGTTTTGAGTACAATTTCCAAATATAGACGCAATATACAAAAGTATATTGCTAATACTTTTTGTGGAATCGCTCTTGGGAACAAAGAATTGACAATTAAAGTAGCTAAGATAATGTCACTTGATGAGATAGTAAACGCTGTAAATAAGCAAAAGGGACGGAATGCTTATTATGCAAGCGTCTTAATAATTGATACCGCTTATCTCACAGAAAGATCAAGGCGCCCTATAGAAGTTGCTAGGATAATGGGTCGATATAATGGACGAACTGCTGTTGGCGTCGCTATTGCTTTATACAAAACAATCCGTTATATGGAAGGAGACAAAGACGTGTTGGCAGAAGTGTATAGAATGTTTGATAGATATAATGGACGAGCCGCTGCTTGTGCTGCTTCTGCACTTTGGGGTACACTTTTATATAGCGACGGGAACAAAAAACTAACAACTAAAGTAGTCAAGATAATGGCATCGGATACCGTAATAAATACGGTCAATAAATACAAAAGAAGATGTATTAATAATGATATTATTTACAATTTATGGATGGTAAGTTATTATTCAAAAGGGGATAAAAAATTGGTAAGAAAGATGGCTGATATAATGTCGCTGCCCGAGATGGTAAACACTATTGATAACTACAAAATAGACGCCGCTCGTCTTGTCGCCTCACGCTTGTTTAATGCAGCTTTTAAAAGCGGGAAAAGGGGAGCGAAGCGGATGGCTGCGATGATGTCTTTAGATGCGATAGTAAATACAGTCAATAAGCACGATAGAGACATCGCCTTTGCAGCTGCTAAAAAACTATGTGGTGTCGCTGAAAGCACGGGAAATACCGAATATTTACTGGCTGCTTGCGATGTCGCAAGCAAAGTTGGGGGCCAGATGTTTGAGATTCTTAGTAATGAGGACATTATAAACATGCACAAAGACAACTTAGATAAACTGATAGGAGATAGAGAGACATTCGATTTAGTGGCTGCGTATATAAAATCGAATATGGAACTTCCACTGCCTACCAAAGAAAAGCTGTCTGATTACAATAAGCTGGTAGGAGAATATCTCTCAAAGACTTATAATATAAAACCTTTAAACAATGATCAGCTCCTTATGCTATTCTCAGTGGATTCTACGAAAAGAAGTAAATTAATTGATATCTTTAAATCTTCGCAGGAAAAAGACAGAAGAAAGTATCTGCTCACACTCGATGATGAAGGGAGTAATCCACTTGATCTGGACAGAGAGACCCTGGCTCGTTTAGCGGTCATAGCAGTAGTGGGTTCCAGAGACAAGGAAAAGAGCGCTGAAGCACTTGAAAAGATATCCCAGATAGTGGGGGAAAAGATTGTGAACAAAGCAAGAACCTCTTTTGATTCTCTGTACAAGATTAAACTGATAAAAGAGGTAGGCACTTATATGCGTGAAGAAAACGTAGATAAAGCACTGGATACTCTTAAAAAGATAGACAATAAGGCTATAAATGATGTTCTTGCGGCGGTGGATTACAGAGACATCAACATTTCGCATGGAAAGAACGTTTTGGAAGCCGTGGAGAGCAACAACCCGTTCGATTACGACAGCCGAGATCACATGGTGTGCGTTTATCTTCCCCGAAGCGACGATGTATATGATTATTGCAATGATAATAAGTTCAGCCTGATAAGGTACAGCATAGG
>CAZYMW010000046.1:0-5451 GCA_964648605.1 Candidatus Woesearchaeota archaeon
CTTTTTATCAAATTCATTATATTTTTTAGTTGCATTCCAAAAAGCCTATATAACTTAGGTTACATTATATTGTAACCTAGGTAATTCAATGAAACTGCCTATTGAGAAAACGTTGAAAAAAAGGGAATATAGGGAGCTTGCGCTTTTTCAAGACACTGTTGTCGCCGTTCTATATCAGATAGACAGCACCGTCGTCCTTCACGGAGGAACGTGCGTGTGGCGTTGTTTCGGGGGAAATAGATTTTCTAACGACATCGACATGTATATGAGATCAAAATCAAATTTAGACAAGATTAAAAATGGCATTTTGGCAACCGCATCCGATTATGGAATAAGAATCGAGAAAATAAAAGACACCGGAAATCTTATTTTCATGGCATTTTCTTCGGGGAACACGTATCTTAAAGTGGAAATCAACTATATGAAAAAGGGAATACGGCCGGTGGCTACAAAATTTGAAAAAATCGATGGGACATATTCCGAAGTTTTAACACTTCAGCCCGATGACTTGATACTGGAAAAAATATCTGCCTATTCTGATCGATTATTTATTCGTGATATTTATGACATCTATATTCTAACCGATTATGTAACAGAAAAAGAAAAAATAAAAAGGAGTGTCATAGATTTTCTTAATAAAATAGAATTGCCGGCGAACGAAGCTGATCTCAAAACGTTGATATATGCGGGACCGGTACCTTCTTTTAAAAGCATGATAAACCATATAAGAAGTGTATTCTCATGAAATACATCAATTACATGCGAAAACATTTTGGGAACTCCGACTTTCCGGTTGTAAGATTTTTTGAATTAAGGACTGCACTGAAAGCAAAAGGCATAAGTGATTCTTATTTGAAGAGAATTATAAATTATCTTATCGAAAAAGGAGAATTAAAAAGAATAACAAAGGGGATTTACACTTTTCATGACGACATAACAGTAGTGGGATTCGCCTTCCAGCCCTTTTATTTTGGATTGGAAAATGCTCTTACGATAAGAAAACTTTGGGAACAGGGGACTAATCCGGTTATTATTACCAGAAGAAAAGTAAGAACAGGGATTAGAAAATTTGAATCGAGCAATTACATTGTAAAAAGAATAAAAAAGGACCTCTTCTTTGGATATGAATTGATAAAATATTATGATTTCTGGATTCCCGTATCTGACGCGGAAAAAACTTTGTTGGATTTTGTCTATTTTAAGCAATACTTGAGGGAAGATGTTTTGAAAATTCTAAGGAAACAGATTGATAAAAGTAAACTTAGAAAATATCTGATGAAATATCCACCAGAAATAAAGGAAAAGGCTATGAAAATGCTTAAATTGAAATCTCTTTGATTAAAGGCTCTTCTGCGACCACCAGACTTTGCATTCTTTCCCGAAGAAGACGCAGTAGTTGCACTTCCACTTCTCCGTTTCAGGAACCGGAAGCGATTCCCTCTCCCCCCTCCAGTATTTGAGGACAAACTCGAGAGCATTCTGCATCTCCTTTTCATCATATACAAATCTGTAGACTTTAATCTCTTTGCCGGTGAACTGGTTTATATATCTTATGTGGAGGGTATCGCTCAGATTCTCTATCTTTGAGAGCAGAGCAAAGTATCTCTGTGTGACCGAATCGACGGTCTGCATGCTCTTCTCGATGTTGAGCGCATCGAGCTGCCTTGAGAACTCTTCTGTTATCTTTAGGTTCAATATCCCATACTTCCTCCTGAACTGGTCTATCGTGTATGCTTTTTTCCTTATGTCATCGAGCATCTTCCTGTATATCATGACCTGTATCCTGTGCGTGTTTAACTGCGGCTCTGTAGGAAGATTGTCGCTTGCCTTAGTTTTGTCTTCCCAGACAAATACCTCGTTGTCCTTTATCTCCAGCTGATCCATCTTTCCGACAAGTGGAAACCCGTTCAGGAAGCCGTATATCTGTATCTCTCGGGATTTCTTGTTCTTGAAGAGGGTCTCAAGAGCCATCGCACTGGTGTAGAGGATCTTGTACATCACGTCTGCATAGGACTTTGGCATCAGCACTATCGGGACGTTAGTCTCCTCCTCAAGCTCCTCGTGTATCTGCGCCCCTTTCTTTATCTCTGCGGTGATTTTTGTGCCGTGGATGTACTGGAGCTCCATCTGGCGCTCGCACCAGTACTGCGCCGCTATGTCTGTCGCACGAATGCTGCTCTTCTTGAGTTTCTTGAGGTTGTCCAATGCACCACTATAGTATATTCCTTATCTCAGCAGACTTTTCTCTTTTGTACTTGGAAAATGTTTTCTCATTCAGATTTAAGTAACCGAGCATCTCCCTGTCAAATCCCTCGAGCGTATCCAGCAGGAGCCTGGCATATTCCCTGTGCCCGTAGTTGTGGAGGACACTCCCCAGTTTCATAACATCAACCCCGGAATAGAATAGCAATCCAAGTGCGTCTATCGTGTCTTTGCTCCCTTTTATGCTCTCCTTCCTTTCGCTCAGGGCACCCAGTTTGAGCACCATCAGCGCCTCGGCCTTCGGCACTGCAATCCCAGATATATTATCCCCAAATGTTTTTATTATGTCTTCTGGCGGTATGGCCAACCTTGAGTACTTCGGCAGGTACACGTCGATATCAAAGCGCTCAAGTTTTACCTCATATTTCTTGAGGCGATCGTTCTTGATGAGAGTGTACTGCTGGGAGAGAGTCCTCAGCGTTCCGTAGTCTATTATTATATCGATGTCTTTTGACTTTTGCAGCTTTGTCCACAGGTAAACTGCCCATCCCCCAATCAGGATAAATTTTATTTCTTTGTTGAGCTCCAGGAGTTTTTCCCAGCTTGCATTCGTGGCCTCTGAATTCCAAAACTCCATTCAATCACCAAAAAGGCGCTTTGCAAGCGCCTCTGAATACTCCCTTGCGTTCCAGGTGTTTATGTTCCAGAGGTCAGCAAAGAGCTGAGGTGGGGCAACAGACGAATGTTTCAGCGAACCATCCTCTATTGACTTCTCCAGAATCGGATCCGGCTCGAGAACGATTAAGTTTGGCACTCCCTCTTTCTCCACAAATCTTCTTTTTATCTCAGTGAGCGATGCATTTGTGGCGTACACGTAAACTTCTCCGTAGTCCGCCGGCGCTTCTCCAAAAAGGAGCCTATAGGCACTGTACGCAGTAAATGCGGTTTTTCCTGGCAGGCTCCCCTCAATCTCTTTCACGCCAGTATCAGCCCTGGTAGAGTACACTATGTCCTTCTCCAGGTTCCTGTGTGTAGCCCAGTACAGCATCAGTCTTTTAAAGTCGGTTACTGTAAATCCCCGCTTTTCAATTCTCAGTGCACCGGTCCGCTGAAGGTTCGAAACGGCGGAATTCACGTTGCTTATTGCTATGCCAAGGGCCTTTGAGAGCCCAAGCTGCGTCTGTTTCTTTGCTCCAGAAAGGTACATTTCGGCTATGTGACGGTCTACGAGCTCCTCTTTTTTCATATTTCTATTTTATATAGACTATATATTTATATGTTTCTATAATTAAAGAAAGATATAAGAATACAGATTTATTTTATAGAAACAGCTCCCGTACATCATGCATGCCTGCCGGCTGCTCTCTTTACAAAATATTGATGCGGGAAAATATTCAGCCCGCCTACTTATCTTCACAGCCGAAGCTCAGCGATCACCTTAGTCATCACATGATGATAGCGCAGCTAAGCTATTTAATTCATCCGTGGCGTGCCTTCCTTGAATCGCGTTTCATCTTTCGCATGAAGAGCCGGTATACAAGATATAGCACTATCCCGAATATGCCGATTCCAGCCATGGCCAGCACGATGCTGTTGACCGAGAGCAGGTAGTAGCCGAAGGCGAAGAGCGCGCTGCCCCAGATTATGTTGCCCAGTATGGACCAGAAGAAGAACTTCTTTAGCGGCATCCTGGCAAATCCGGCAGGGAAGCTCATCAGTGCCCTCACTTCCGGGATGAACCTGGTGACAAACACCGCAAACGCGCCGTTTCTTGCAAACCAGCTGTCGAATCCTTCGAGAGTCTCCTTTTTTACTCTGAAGAGGCGCAGGTGCCTGTAGATGACTTCCTTGCCGATGAAGAACCCTATTCCATAGTCGATGGCAAGGCCGAAGATGCTGCCCAGCAGAACCATCGCGAAGGCGATGAAGGGATTCAGGAGCCCCTGCGCGGCAAAGTATCCCGCAGCCGGGATAACTATCTCGCTTGGTATTGGAAGGGATGATCCTTCAAGTGTCATCAGTACGAGAATAGCGAAATAGCCCTGGCTCTGGATGAACGAGCTTATCCCTGATGTTGTTGTCTGGAATATGCTTGATATTGCGTCAAGAAGAGCCATGGCAGCACGCACTAATGTTTGATGTGCTGCCTTATTAATCTTGTTATCGTGAAATATTTTGTTGTATATGAAGATAATAAAGTTCTATGCGGGCGAAGGCAGACTGAAGCTGCGAGTGGATACGCTCGACGACCTTTGGACACTGCAGCGGATACTCTTCGCAAACGATATCGCAAAGTCGGAGAGCGTGCGCAGGTTCAAGGCGAGCGAGAGAGACACGGGGGAGCTTAAGGAGGTAGTTATTGCGGTGCGTGTGGAGAGGAGCGAGTTCGACAAGACTGCCAACAGGCTCAGGATAATGGGCAGGATAGTAGAAGGCAGGCCTCTTGAGTACGTGAAGCTGAACAGTTACCATACTCTCAACATTGCCCCGGGTGATGTAATCGAGATAAGGAAGGAGCGCTGGCCCGGCTACATAGTGAATGTCCTCAGGACAGCGGTCTCTGACACGAAGAAGGCGAGGCTTGGCCTCATCGTTGTTGACGACGAGAAGGCGCTTCCTGCCCTCCTTCTCGGCTATGGCATTGAATTCAAGAATGAAATCTACAGCCATCTCAGCAAGAGGATGTCGCAGAAGGACTTCACTGAGCAGCAGAAGAAGTATTACCAGAGGATACTGGACATTGCGGCAGAGATGAAAGTGGACACGGTAATCATCGCTGGCCCTGGCTTCACACAGGATGATATAAAGAAGTTCGGCGAGGAATCAGGAGTTATCAAGAAGTCCGGAAAGCGGATGATATTCGAGAACGTTAGCAACGCAGAAAGGTCTGGTGTCTACGAGCTCATTAAGGGTGAGAAAGTTGCGGTACTGCTTGAGAAGGAGCGTATAAGGATAGAGTTCCAACTTATGGGAGAGTTCCTCAACGGACTGTCCGAGGGCAGGTCAAGGAGCGGCGCAAAGGAGGTGGGAGAGGCCATTGAGAGCTACGAGGCAAAGGGCATTCTTGTGAATGATTCCGTGCTTGGCGACCCGGAGGTGCAGAAGCTCCTAGGGCGGGCAGAGCACAACAAGATAAGGATAACAGTAATCAATTCTGACGATGAGATAGGGGAGCAGCTACATGCCTTCAAGGACGTGGCATGCACTGCTTAATGCCTTATGCGGCTCCTGATTCTGCAGCCCGCACCA
>CAZYMW010000047.1:0-5111 GCA_964648605.1 Candidatus Woesearchaeota archaeon
CTATATAACTTCCTGCGCCCAAGCCGGTTGTGGTCGAGTAGTTTATAACCATCGACGCACTAAAACGTGCGCCCGCTGTAGGGCAGAAAACCGTCGAACTGCCGTTTACTATGAATTGGCCTCCATTAAGTATTGTCGTTGTCGCTGGTAAAGTCAAAGCACCACTAGCCGACAAACCAGTTTGAGAGGTCACTGCGGCGGACAGAAGTGTCACGGTTGTACCTGCACTGTTGCCGAATTGAACCTTTAGTCCGGACGTTCCACAAGTTTTCGCAATAACTGTAAACGGCGAGAAACCCGTAGAGCTACTTCCAGCACTACTTGAAGGGCTGAAGATACCCATCGAATACAGGACAGCAGCTACGATCACGATGATGAGTATGGCCCAACCATAAGTCATCATGTATTCCAAAGCCGACTGTGCTTTTCTTTTCATATCAGTATAACAAATCTATTGTATTTAAACCTTTACTTTAGATTACTGTTGCGCACCTATGCTGCAACATAACCGCTGATATTATTGTTTACTGACGTCCTTTAATCGCAGCTTAATGATATAGTCTTATATTTTCTTTAGACTATGCCCATATCTCAAATAGAATACACTACAGTGGTTTATCATCACGATCGCATTCATCCCCCATCTAAAGGATATGAGTTTTCTGCTACGATACTGTAAAAGGCAGAGCTACTTTGATGGCCGGATTCTGCTCATTTTGAGCATAGAACGCATAGACACCTGCGGGCAGCGCATTCACAAGCGTGGCATTTGAATATACGAAGAAGGATGGTTCATTGGCAAGCACAGTCATAACGCCGCCTGGGGATTCTAAGTAAAGTAAAGTAGCCCCTGGAAAGCCACCCCCAAAGACTGTAGCTGGAGAAACGATGCTTGAACTGTTAGTGTAAAGATAAGCGATTGCTATTCCGGTGGAATTCTGATATACAGCCAGGTCCGAAAGTCCGAAAGATTCATTGTCAGTGTTTCTCGTAGCTGTGCCGCATGAAACTATGTTGGTATTCGCTACAAACGATGCAGGTATGCCCGCTACTGACTGCAGGTATATTATGAGTATGCCGTTCGATACACTTATGTTATAACTTTTAAATATGGTGTTATTGAGTATGGGTACGTACTGTACAAGCGAGAAACTTGTCGATGAAGCCGCTATGTTTATTCCCTGTGCTATCTCAGAACACATCGAGTTCATGACAGCAGCATTGTAATGCGTATCGTTTAAAGTACTAAAGAAGATCACCAAGAATGCTACGAGCACGAGCATCAAGCTTACATCTATCACGAACTCTATAGAGAATTGTCCCCGCATAACTTCTATGCGTTTTTTAACACTAAATACTTTATCATTTGGTGAGACTGGTAGATAGATACCTGATTTTGCCGCAGTACACCCTTTTTTGCGTTTAGAGGCGTTTGTTCGATTTATTCCTTGTTCTTAGCTTTCTGTGAGCAGATCGTGCACAAGCCTACCTTCGCTTCCAAAGCGCATAATGTATTAATATGATGAGCCTTCTCTCTTAAATTGTGATATAACATGGCACCTTCGCCAAAGGACTCGAATCTTGAAGAGCTTCTTCTTTCAGATATAAAGAACACGCTGAGATCGACTACAAAACATCTACTTATGCAGCTTTCTACAGCAACCTACCTCGAAAATACCAAGCCGATAGAGAACATAAGACTGGAGTATCTGTTCAAATATTCTGGTAAGCCGGAAAATCATTACAGATCCCAAAGGGAGCCGAAAGACGGCATATACAAGTGGTCTGCCGATATAGTGGTGGTATACAACGAGGGTGAAAAAAGAGTATGTGAGGTAGTGGAAGTCGAGACTATAAACCTTTTTGCTTTCTGGGAGAGATTCGATAGGCTCGGGCTAAAATCTAGAAAAGTAAGCGAAATAATAAAAAGCAGGGACATAAACACCATTTTAAACGATGTCGATGAAGTAAGGTTTTCTATCGTGATAGATGCAGCTGGAATCGACAGCGGTGTCCAAAAGCAGCTTATCGACCAGTTTAGATATAGATTCAACAACCTACAGAAAAGCAGCGATTTAGCATACCACAATATATACCTGCTGCAGGACTACACACATCTTTATAACACCTCTTTGAATGTAAATATCCTGGATGCGTCCAAAAGTGAATATCCTTGGCTTAACTGGCAGAACAAACCCTTAAAGAAGGAACTCCTGACAGCATACAAGACTATGCGCAAGGACACAACAGTCAAAAAATCCTATAAAGTATATCCATTGTACTGGTCCAAATAGACACCACCGTAAAACTCAGCTTTTTATATCCAGTATTTCTGAAACCTGACAACGGATTTAAACAAAAGATGGATTAATAAAGTATGATAAAGATATTTAAATATAGGATCTGCTCCTACGAAAGAGCAAGGGGAAGCAGTCGATAAAAGGCTAAGGGATGAAAAACTCCTTTACAGCCCGCTTTCCGAAGCGTCGATTCTATAGGTTTGTATGGAAGGGCTAAGAAAGACAATAAGCGGAGCGTTAAATAAGCTGGTGGATTACTACCTGAAGAACTACAAGAAGATGGTTTTTATACCGATAATTTTCGTAGTGATCTTCTCTGCTTCGATAGGTTACCACTACATAACTCACGGACAGCTGGTGAATGAGGGCATATCCCTGTCGGGGGGTGTATCTCTCTCTATTGTAAGCGGTAAAAGCATAGCCCCGACGTTCATAACCACGAATCTTACAGCTACTCTCCGCACTCCTGTATCCGTATCGGTGCTTCATTCGCCCCTGTCAAACACAATAACGGGATACACAATAACGGCCGGCACAAACGTCAATGTCACGGCCTTATCGAACGCAGTATCGAAGCTTTTCGGGATAAAACTTACCTCCTCCAACTCGAGCATAGACTTTGTTGGAGCATCCCTTGCTCAGAGTGCTCTTTACGACTCAGCGTTTCTGCTGGGGATAGCTTTCGTCCTTGTCGCGATAGTATCTCTTTTTTACTTCAGAAATTTCGCACAAGCGTTCTCCAACGTGACCAGCATCGTTAGTGACGTGATAAATGTAGTGGGTCTTTTGGATATATTAGGTATCCACTTTTCTACAGCATCGATAGCAGGAATCCTTATGATCATGGGCTACTCAGCCGATAGGAATATAATACTCGCTACAAACGTTTTGAAAAGAAAAGAAGCCAGCATGAGATACAGGCTCACCCATACGATAAAGACATCGCTTACCATGGATGCTGCCGCTTTGATAACTTTCCTAGTGCTGTTTTTAGGAACGTCGAATAGCATAATACACAGCATAGCCATAATACTCATATTCGGGGTCATATTCGACGACTTCACCGTATGGATACTCAATGGTTCTATACAGCTTGCTGCTATAAACTATAAAGATGAAGTCAAACCGGCTGGTGCAGCATGAAAAGCATAGGCTATTTTCTGAAGGACTGGAGAGTCATATTGATGCTATCGGTCATTGTAGTGGCTTTCTTAGCGATAGGGTTCAATTTCACTGGAATACGCGGTGCGCAGGTTATATTTTTATCTACGAATTCTTTTCTTGGCAACCTCAGCGCGCAGGGCCTTACCACTTTCGGTACAGGCTCAATAATAACAGCACTGAACGGCATACACGTATCCAACATGCAGCAGTTTTACTCCACACTGAACCAGACTGCACGCCCAAACTCGACTTTGACCGTAGAATATGTGCAGGAAGTCTTCCCGTACGTCTACAAAGGCGGTCAAGTCACGATAGAAGTTACAAAATCGCAACCCATGAATTCGTCGTATATCCGGGTTCAGAACGTCCCTTTTACGAAGCTAAACTACGGGCTCGATATAATCGGCGGTACACAAATAACTGCGCAGCCTAATTCTACGAACGTTACAACCGCGTTCAACTCGACGGTTATCGATAACCTGCAGAAGGTCTTACAGACGCGTCTTAACACCTATGGTATAAGCGGGATATCAATAAACGTTGTGCACACTATAGGCGGGGGTGCTTTCGTACTTATAAGCATGCCGAACGTCGGCGAGAGCCAAGCGCTTTCTTTGATACAAAGCCAGGGAATATTCTATGCAAAGATAGGAAACGATACGATATTCAACAGCACCAATAAAACTGAAAGCATACTGCAGGTTTGTCTGACCTCTAGCTGCCCTTTCGGTGGCGAATCTCCGCCAACCCTTACGCAAGGAATCTACCAGTTTAATTTCGGTATAGAGATAAGCCATCAAGCAGCCAAGAACTTCGCAAATGCGACGAAGAATCTATCGATAATCCAGTCTAACGGAGGAAGCTTCCTCAGCAAGAATATAGTGCTTTTCCTCAACGGAAAGCAAATATCATCGCTCTCCATATCCCCTAGCTTAAGAAATTCCGTTGTGCAGACGATATCTATAACCGGTTCGGCTGCTACGTATCAGCAGGCCTATTCAGAGATGAAAACGCTTCAGTCGACTTTCGAAAGCGGAAGCCTGCCTACGCCGATAAAAGTGACCTCTATACAGTCCGTGTCGTCAACGGCCGGCTCCCAGTTCCTTAACCAGATATTTGTTCTGCTTTTCGCGGCTTTCGTGGCGATAAGCCTAGTTATATTTCTCAGGTACAAGGACTATAAAGTGTCCGCCTTGATACTTTTCACAAGCATAGCCGAGATATTTATAGTGATAGGGGTCGCAGCTCTGATCCACTGGACTTTGGATGTACCGAGCTTTGCAGGCATCATAGCCAGTATAGGCATATCGGTCGACGACCAGATTATAATAACAGATGAGATAATCAGAGGATCATCTCAGTCGGAGTTCGCTGCTATGAAAAGGAGGATAACAAGAGCGTTTTTCATAATAATTGTGTCGTTCTTCTCGTTTGCAGCTATAATGTTCCCTCTTCTTTTCTCTACAGCAAGCCTTTTCACAGGTTTCGCATTGACGACTATACTAGCTTCGCTGATAGGCTTGCTTATAACGAGACCCGCTTTTGCGCAGATTCTGGGTAAAATGAAAAGCAGCAGCTAGTTTGTCGAAATTATACACTAAAATGTTTGAAGTTACAGCCGATAGTTCGGCAAGCGAAGTTTTATAG
>CAZYMW010000048.1:0-5007 GCA_964648605.1 Candidatus Woesearchaeota archaeon
CAGCACAGAAGCATTCCGGCGCACGAAATCAGATACAGGAGAGATTCTTCTTTTGTTGAAAAGTCAAGACAAGCAGCAGAGAGCGTATCAAAACAAATCTGTTTATCAATTATATGCCGCGTAAACATTCTCTTGTTCCAGAGCTTTTTCCAAACCTTTTTTGCTCGCAGTTTCTACTACTGCATTTACAATCTCGTCGCGTTTTTGGGTAATTTTTACCACCGTTGCATTAAAGGGTGCTGTTGCCTCATTGAAAGTTGTGTATAACAAACTTTCTGTAGAATTCTGAGCATCTATAGCAGCTTCGTTATCCAGAAAATACTCTGTAAGATTGTTTGACTCCTTCGTATCCGTACTGGACATCGTCCACGCGTTTTCAGGTTGAGCATCAACAGATTTAAACCATAAGCGACACCAATAGATTATGAGAACATTAGATTATAGAATCTACCCAGCAAAGAAAACAAATGCCTGCGGAGACCGGCTTTTCATCTCCTATCAATCGGAGACAAGTCTTATAATCGAAGCAGGAAACTCAGGAGGAATTTAAAACTGTCTTCGGAAGTACCTACTATGTTTAACGCTGCCACATCGGAGATGCTAATGCTGGGCATAGCAGGAGTGCTCATGATAGGTTTCTTGGGAAGAGCATTAGCCAAAAGAACTTCTATCTCACACATAATATGGCTGATGGCATTTGGTGTGCTCATAGGTCCTATACTGGGTCTTCTATACAAAAGTATACTACTGAACTTCCTGCCGATGGCAGTAGACTTCGTCATACTTCTAACTCTTTTCAACGCCGGATTAAATATCAGACTCGACAGAATAGCTCATACCGTTTCAAGAGGTCTCGTTCTCGCGTTAGTAGCATTCTCTATAACATTCGTAGCGGTTTTAGCGACTATGTACCTTATTTTTGGCCAAATAATCCCAGCGATTCTAATGGGATTTATAGTCGCAGGCATAAGCCTGTCTACCGTAAGAAAACGCAGTGTCATGTCTGAAAATGTAAGCATCACGTTGGCTTTAGAATCCGCTGTCGAGGAGCCTACGACAATAATACTCGTGCTTATCCTTATAAGTGCCATCCTTATAAGTGGACCATCTCTTACGTTTGGCTACGTGGCTAGCAAGATCATCTCAAACTTCTCTGTAGGTGTAGTCTTGGGCGCAATAGTGGGTATGGCTTGGGTCCCTATAATGAGCCACTTACAAAGGAAGAAATACGAGTATTCTTATGCGGCTTCTTTGGCGATAGTCTTCTTGCTTTATATCTATGCCCAAGTGCTAGGAGGCAGCGGCCCGGTGTCTGCCCTCGTGTTTGGCATATTTATAGCCAATGGGGAAGTTATATTCCGCTCACTGAAATACAAACACAGTACATCCTTCACTTTCATAAAGGAATCAAAGAATTTCAACGATCTCGTGACTTTCCTTACAACATCGTTCTTTTTCGTGTATTTCGGTGCACTTGTAGATATAACCAACTACTTCGCCTTCATCGTAGGAATCGCGATAGCCTTAGTGATACTTCTTGCCAGACAGCTAAGCACTAAAATAGCTTTGTCACACTCCGAATTTTCACATAAGGACAAATTCGTGATTTCTTCGATGACTGCCAGAGGCATCGGTGCAGCCGTTGTCGCAGCCCTTCCTATAAGCTATGCTATAAGCGGCACATCTTATTTCATAGATATCGTCTTCTCTGTCATAATATTTACAATCTTTTTCAACGGCATACTGCTTCATATGATAACTCATGTCAAGGGGGATCTTATTCATGGGAGTTGATCCCGCTTCTTTCATATTTTCTTTAGTAGCCGTTATAATACTTTTAGGTTTTATAGGGGAGGAAATCTTCAAAAAAACACATATACCTTCATTTCTTTTCCTCGTTTTTGTCGGGTTTCTTATGGGCCCTGTTTTCGGTATAATAAACAGAAGTCTGCTTCTGCCTATTCTAAGTATATTTGCGGAGCTGACGCTTATAATGGTCCTTTTCCACGGCGGTATAGACCTGAAACTCACCAGTGTTCTTAAAGAAGGGTGGAGAGTTTTCCTCCAGGTTTTTCTGTATATCTTCATAAGCATGGTCTTAATAGTTGCTGTGGCTTTTTTCATGCTGCATCTCAACCTTATACTATCGCTTATACTTGCTTCTATGATAGGCGGTGAAACAACTGCAGTGGTTATAATACCTCTTTCCAGGCAGCTCAAGCTTAAAGATGCCAGTGTTACATTCCTTACACTGGAATCTGCACTTAACTCGATAGTTCTAGTCATACTTTTCTTAACTTTTGTGAGTCTTTATCAGAGTAGCAACAGTGCATTGTCCGGAATAAACTTGAGCGGACTGTACTCTTCAGCCTCGTCCATCGCTTCGTCGTTCTCGATAGGTATAGTGATAGGGCTGGCACTGTCTATCCTATGGATTTATCTGCTGAACTACCTAAAGAAACAGAACTACACTTATGTTCTTACCTTGGGTCTGCTGTTTCTTACATTCTCGCTTACAAACTACGCCGGCGGCAGCGGCTTCTTGGCGGTTATAATATTCGGTATAATATTAGGAAACCATAGCTTTATCAGCAACCTTTTGCAGAAAAAAATCAGAATGGGTAACTTAGAAAAACAGCTTTTCCACCTGCAGGGTGAGATAACATTCCTGCTGAAGACCTTCTTCTTCGTGTTTCTAGGCTTGATGATCAGTCTGTCCTTTTCTAATCTTATATTCGGCTTATCTGTAAGCGCGGCCATACTTGTGATCCTGTTAGCATCGCGTTATTTGGCTGTGTCGGTGTCTACTTTTAGATCCAAAATGAAAAGCGACAAGAAGGCGATCATGATCTCCATCGCCCAGGGATTGACTCCAGCTACATTAGCAGCCCTGGCGATCAGCTACAACATAGCACACGCGAACACGTTCTTAACTATAGTAACGTATGTTATAATACTAACTAACATCGTAACCACTGTCGGTTCATTCATGATACTCCGCAACAGCAAAAAATCAGAAGCGAAGCCCGCTGCAAGAGCCTCCTAAACCAAAGAGTAAAATGACGGCTAATGAGAAAACCAATAAAGTATTTATATCAATTCACTTCTTCACTACTTTATGGTTTCTCTCGATGAGATAGTTGATGACAATGAACTGCTCAAAAAAGCCACTAAGATGGCTTTAGAAGCTTCCGAACAAGCTGTAACATTCGGTTCAAAGGTTGGTTATGTTGTTCAGACATACGACGGGAAACTTTTCAGTGGATTCAATATAGAGCTGTACATTTACGAATCTATCCACGCCGAAAAGAATGCCATGCTCGCTGCTATGAAAGAGGGTTACAGGTTCACTGATTTCAAACGTCTCATAGGTATATTTAAAGAAGTCAGAGCCCCCAAAAATAGTAACCAGAACGCGCCAGTATCGTGCTTTGACTGCCTCGGTTTCATGTACGATATAGCACATCCCTATATAGAATTAATAAAAGTAAACACGAAAGGCGAGGAGGTATACAGAACCCGATTAAACAAGATTATAGCAGCAAAAGACGCGGAAATCTACCCCACTACGACCACCAGAGAATTAAAGAAAAGAATAAATAACACACCAAAACTTCCACTAGCTACCGAACTGAAAGAATTTTATGTAAAAGATGAAAAATTCAAAAGACTCTGTGATCTTTATGGAGTTAAAGTGGAAAAGTAATATGACCGATACAAATCCTGGGAATAAAGCAGATTCGCTGAATTTCGATGCACTAATAGCATATATGCAGCATAAAAGCTGTGTAAAGTCAAAAGACGAAGAACGCAAAGCAATAAAGGGTTTAGAATCTTTACTCGATAAAAGTTGGAGCAAGGAAACCAGCAACGACCCCGACAACTGGTCACAGACTAATAAAGCATACGGACAATGTGCAATCACTGCATTGATAGTACAGGAGGTTTTTGGCGGCGAGTTAATGCGTACCGAAACTTTATCTTCAGAGAAAAAAGTGTCTCATTATTACAATAAGCTTCCGAATGGAGATATAATCGATCTTACCCGCAAACAATTCCCTGAAGGCACAGCATTTTCTGAACCACAGTCGAGAGAGAGATCTTATGTGCTATCCTACCTTCCCACCGAAAAGCGCTATAATCTTCTGAAGAAACTTGTACTATATCAACTGCAGCATCTGATATAAACTCTTATTTAAGTTCGATATACCAGTGCATAACAGCATTAACAGGATAAAGACAAAGGGGATAGTCGGTGCGCGCAACTCTACTTCCTCAGCACTTCCAGCCTTCAGAAGTTCACCACGATCTATTTTAGACGCTACTTCTGGACTGTATTTGAGTACATGTCAATATTCTGGTGCTTTAAAGGACAGCAAAAATTTACGTTCAGACAGATTTATGCCGATTAAAGCTCTAGTCGTCCATTAGCCACAAAAACGTTGCATTGATGTTTTATTCCTGGATATCATCCGCAGAACTTATTCAAGCCGTTTTATTATGTGATAGCCGAATTGCGTCCTGATTATCGGTGATATCTGCCCCTTGTTCAAAGCGAACGCCGCTCTTTCGAATTCTTTCACCATTACCCCTCTGCCGAAGAAACCGAGGTCTCCCCCGTGCCTGCGTGACCCATCGAAAGAGTACTGTTCTGCAAGCTTCGAGAAGCTCTCGCCTTTTTGGAGCTTGTCCAGCACCTCTTTTGCAGCGGCTTCATTCTTAACGAGTATATGAGCGCATCTTATCTTGTCAACCATGATAAACCATTAATTTTTAACTATTTAAAATCGGCAGACATGGGATACGGCGACCGTAAGGTCAGAGAAAGGCTTCAGAACATAGGGATAAGACCTCTGATAAAGCACAGACTCTTCTCTCCTCTACAAAAGGCATGGAATACTAGGCTTGATGCTAAGGAATACGGAAGAAGATCACTGAGCGAGACCGTAAACTCTGTGATCAAGAGAAGATATGGAGACCATCTTTCATCCAAGAGATGGAATACCC
>CAZYMW010000049.1:0-4993 GCA_964648605.1 Candidatus Woesearchaeota archaeon
ATTATAGCCCGAATTCAAGGACAGAAAAGCCTGTCAACCGCTCTGTTGATATTATGACAGCTGGTTTTATTTTAGGTTTCTCATTCCTGTTAATATTACTTATGATATTATCTTTTGGTATAAATACTACTTTTGCCCTCTCCAATCAATGTAACAATTTAACTTATACATCATCAACATCGCTTATCCAGAACCTAAATATAGAAGGGTGCTGGGTAATCATAGGCAATGGCGTCGTCCTTACTCTTAATAATTATAATATAACTGCTGAAGGCATAGCGAATAACGGCACGATAATCTTTACAAGCAGTGCTTACGATTTGGCTGGCGTGGCTAGCACCTATAATCCGGCGCATTCTGTATTGAATATTTCCACTTTAGAAAATTTGGCAGGCGGTGTCATCTATTGGCAGGAACCCATTCTAAACGTTTCAAACATCTACAATTATGGTGTAATAAATGATACCTTAGTAAGCAGTGGCTATATTAGTTGTATCGATTCCCCTGTTAGTTATCCTTTATCCTTTGCAGGCTCGGGAGGCAGCGGTATTTGGGGAGGGGGCTCTACGGGCGCCGGCGGAGCGAGTAAAATAGGTTTAATAGTTACCTCTTATAATTTCCAAAACTTTGGAAAATTATATGATAAGGGTCTAAATGGCATTGCAGATGGTTACAATTACTGCAATCCCGCTTATACGGCAGGCGGCAACACTTTAGCACCCGGCGGCACTGTTAACAACGGCGGCGGTGGAGCTACACCGTCTCAAAAGCTACAAAACTTTACAGAAAACTTCAATCTGCTCGATAGTGCTGGTGGCGGGTGGGGTCTAAATAGCGCAGGTGGCGGCTCTGGCGGGGCAGTCGTTGAGATTGTGCACAAATCCGCATCATTTAGATTAGGTACGGTGGATGTTAGCGGTGGGGAAGGCGTAAATGGCGGATATGCAGGGGGAAATGGGCAGGTCTTTGTCTTTTACAAACCGTATCCTGTGCTTAACTTTAGCAGCACGTTACTGTACGACTGTCCATCGGGTTTTATAAATAAACGCCTTGAGCCTTCCGTAAGGTTAATGTTTCCGAATAACTATGAAAACCTCACATATACTTCTTACCCAAATGAGACAGAATTCTCAATTTATGTAAATAGTTACACGCAACCTTACGCTATCTTTAATTTCACAGTTTTGAAGGGCTATCTCCCGAGATACCAAACAATAATAGCAGCCTACAATGATAACACTTTTATCCCTCTATCAGATAGTAATCTTGTTTGGACCTTTGGGGAGAATCAAAGCGAAAATCTAAGCTTTGTCGTGTATCTGAATGGCGAATTATACACAAATTACTCCAAGATAGAATTTAATCGGGTTAATTACACACAAGATCCCGATGGCGAAATCATTATTCCTTCATTTAGCGGTCAACCATACTCTTACAAAATATGGTTTTATTGGAATGGAAAATACATCAGCACCAACAATGTGACCGACAACACCCCGCTTTTCGATCCTTGCTCTCCTGTATCTTTGTATAATTATACCCGGTATGTGTCTTATAACGGAACATCCAATTTAGCAACCGTCAATGATACATTAATAACTGTCAATAGTACAGCGAATGTGGGTCGTTCTAACACCTCTAGTATTAATAGTACTATTAGTAATACTAACACTTCGAGTATTAATACTACCATCAGTAATACAACCTCTCTTACTTCGAGTATTAATACTACCATCAGTAATACAACCTCTCTTAACGATTCTTTTAGTAACCTGAACAGAAGCCTCAATAACACTAATACTACCTCTGTAACTATTGTCAATACCACTTATCTTGACAGAACTATCAGTAACCTCAACAGAACCCTTAGTAATATTGTTGGTAATATTGTCAGTAATCTATCTGTTAAATTAAATACATTGGAAACTGCGTTGAATTCTTACCAGGAAAACATCATTGCAATCCGCAACGAATACAGCGGAATATTGGGAGAATTCAAGAATCTGAGTGCGACCTATTCTTTGGGTTATAACGGGCCTATCTTGAAAGAATTGAAGAATTTAAGTGAAATATATTCCGCTGATTATGACAAGCTGCTTAATAATAGCGATTACCTGTCTAATCTGACGACGAACCTGCCGTTGCAAAGGGAGTCTTCGCTGAGCCCCCCGTACCTTCTGATTATGAATTCATCGGGATATCCCGTTTTAAGTTTAGGCGTTTCCAAAGCCAATGAAACTTCTACTATTGATGCGGCTGGCCGTTACACTTTTATTTTATGGAACGGCAGCACAGCAACTGCAACAAGTGTCATCTTCGATGTCAAAAATACCGTCGGCAAAGATAAAGCAAGTATACCATCGCAGATAGCTCAAGCGATCTCTTATCCTTTCTTGCTGATAGCACGAGCGATAATGTCTGTTTTCAATTAATATGGAAGAAATCGATAAACTTTATGATGCCATCCTCAAGCTGAGCAAACGAATCTCTGAACTCGATCAAAGAAATATTGAGATCGAGTCCATACTTTCCAGCATGACGCCATCCCAGCAAAAAGAGGATGCCTATATACTCGATCAGGAAAATACGATAGTCGATTCCTATAACATAAGCGGGTACAAAAACGTGTCGCTGCCCAACGGCGGGGTTATAAAATTGAAATCCAAATCCTTTTGTGCCAATGGGAGGCATGTAATAGAAAACCTGGAGAAAATGATATTCTGCGCCAAGTGCAATGCGATCATCTGCAGGGAGCATTACTTAGAATTGGACGGCGAACCTGCGTGTGTCAGCTGCCTGAAAAATGAGCTAAACGGTGTCGACGATCTCAGCCTATATATACTCTCTGCGATCAGCGACGACTTTCCATTGTGGAGATTGAGAAGGCTTCTGAACGTGGACATCAAAGAATTCAAGACCGCTTTGAAAAATCTACTGGAATTGAAATACATAAAACAAAATTTAATTTTTTCTTACGAAATAACTCTTTATGGGAGGCGTGTTCTCAACTTAGCAGAGAACTTATACGATTTTCCTTGCACCAAAACGGCACAGAATAGCTGACCATGGAAGCCAATGCTGACAACCTTGTATTGGATATAATGGCTAAGATCGATAAATACGGGAAGTTCACGGACGTTTCTGGTGTAATCTATCTTTTTGACAGGTTTTTGAGGACTCACGATATGGATGCGCAAGCTTTCCTGCTCGGGCGGGTTGTATCTAAATTAAGGCGCATAGAAAAGAAGTTTCCGACGATGCGGTTCGCTCCCGACCCGCCTTCCATCAAGGAATTAAGCAGCGGCATTAAGATAGGCAGTCTGCAGATATCCGACGTGCAAATACCGTTCATGCTCTCAAAGGAGGATCTCAATAAGAATATCCTTATAGCCGCATCGGTAGGCCACGGGAAAACATCGCTGGTTTATAACATTCTTTCGAAACTATGGCAGGAAAATATAACATATATATTGTTTGATTTGAAAAGAGATTACAGGTCTTTAGGTCTGGACGGCAAAACCGTTTATTTCAACGACCTTAATCTGCGGATCAATCCGCTGATCCCGCCAAAGACCGTTCAATTCAAGCAGTGGGCAGTGCATTTTGCCGATGCGTTCTCCCATTCGTTTGCTTTGCTGGTGGGCAGCAGAGATTTCCTTTTGGACAGCCTGATCAAGTTTTATGAGCTATTGGATCCCAACGAAACGCCTTCCATACCCGATTTCATAACGTTTTTGGACAAAAGCCCGATGAACAACGAGTATATAAAAGTCGTTAAAGGAAGGCTCAAGGCACTGATGGCTTCGACAAGCATCTTTAACCATAAAGAGGGCATTCTCTTATCGGATCTTGAGGATAAGAATATAATATTCGGCATAGATGCCATAGGCGTACCAGAGCAGGGTTTCCTTTTATTGTTTGTGCTGTCATTTTTGTTCTATGAAAACATGAACGATCCGGACAAACGGAACGGGCTGTATAGAGTGGTCGTCATAGACGACGCCCACGCTCTTTTAGATGCTAACAAGGAGCGCGATTATGCGATGGGAATTTCTTTGCTGCACCAAATGATCTCGAAGATGCGTGAACTTGGAGTAGGGTTCATATTCTCCGACCAGCAAATTTCTTCCTTGATACCAGGCGTGATCCAGAACACCAACACGAAGTTCATAGGACGTATAAATCTCGTGGAGGACTTCGGCAAGATATTCAGTTTTCCTTTGGATCCTGCCGTTCCCGAGAAAATCTCGTCTTTGAATACAGGCGAATTTTTGCTGCTTTCCAACAAGATAAAACCTTACGGTATCGTCAAAATAGACCGCGTTAGGATCCCGAAGGATGTCGACGATGTAGTTTTGGGTATAAAACCAGCAAAACCCACCGAAAGAAAAGAACCGGCGCTGTCCAGCAAAGAGAGAAGCGTTTTGCAGGAGGTCAGTTCGTTCCCGACGTCGAATTTGTCCAGGCATTCAAAAAGTCTGTCCGATGCAATGGATGAAAATGAGTTTTCTTCTTTAAAGAAATCTTTGATAGAGAAAGGATTGTTGGATGCGGTGCAGATTCAATTGACAGAAGGAAAATTCTCCAAGTTCTTATATATTCCCGAGTCTTCTGCTGATAAAATCAAGGGTCTACAGCTTGAAACGTGGTCGAAGTCAAACATAACAAAAAAGATACTTCGCGAAGTGGTCATGCAGACTCTAAGAAGAGACAGTGTGTCGTTTACGGAGGACGAAATCGGCCTGCTGATCAAAGGACTGAGGAAAGGATATATAGTGTTTATGGACGATGGTTCCGCACTTTCCAAGCTGATAGAGACTTCTTTTGACAGGATTATAGACGTTTTGGACGGCTCTATCCCAAAGGAAGACATCTTAAAGAATATAGAATCTTTGTCCAAACCGGAGCACCAGAATCTTAATGTTATAAAATTTTGCGAAGCATACAACTTTAACTTGTCTTAGCTGCACCTTAAGCTATTCTGCCGGCTAAA
>CAZYMW010000050.1:0-4986 GCA_964648605.1 Candidatus Woesearchaeota archaeon
GTAGTGCATAAAAGCACCAAAAATAAACTGGATAAAGACTCTTTGGCCCTGGTATTCCAACTAATGGCTGTGGATCCACGAAGATTACGCGAAGGAGAGTTGGGAGAGATCGATAAGGAAGATATGGATGCAGGCTGCGTACGATGCTTACTATTTCCAAATCAGCTCCAATATCTTTATTAATACTCAAGGAATCCATATCGTATGCACAAAAAAGCTCCATTTACCAAAAACAAAGGAAAAGGAAACATATCGTCCATGCTCAATGAGCTTAAGAGTCTTACACAGTCATTCTATATAACTAAAGTACCGTCTTATGGCAACACTTTCTTTTTCACGATAGGAATATATTTACTCGAGCTTTTCGGCGTCCTTGCAGTAAGCGGGATGGTAATGCTTATATTCGGCCCATTCTGGTGGGATACGACCACGTGGGGGACATTCTTCCGCAGCCTACATATATGGGCAGCAGAGGCTTTCGTTACTCTCTTGCTTCTGCATGTTTTCGTGAATTTCTCTACTTCTGCCTTTAAAAAGAAAAAACTGGTGTGGATGATAGGAGCCGTATTGCTTCTTCTCGTGTTTCTGGAATACGCTTTCGGAGTCGGTCTCCAAGGGGATTTCGTAGCTCAGTGGAACGCAAAAGCAGGAGCTGACCTATGGAACGGTTTAGGGCTTGGTTTTTGGATAAATCCATTGAATTACGGGGCGCTTCTTGGGTGGCATGTGGCGATACTTCCAATAATACTTGCATTATTGATATTCTTGCATTATATGCTCGTCCAAAAGAAGGGATTAAGTACACCGTATAGAAAGGACATAAAATACAAGATGGTCGAAGCCGACCACAAAAAGATGTACCGTAGGATGGTCTATATATTAGTAATCGTTCTGCTCTTTGCTGTGTTCCTGAGAGCTCCGTACATAACACCCCTTACTACTACATCTATAGCACAAAATACGCCGAACCTATTCGCGCTGACGCTTATACACGAATTTACCAACACGTCGGGAACAGCAACCTATTTCGATACAATACAGCCGTATACGTTCAGCACCAGCAAAGTTTATGTTACTTATCCATACTCTGCATATACCAATGCAAGCGGTTCGCAAAACAGATTGTTGTTTTTCTATTCAGAAAATCCTTCCTCACAGAATGCAACGATCAACGAAGCTTATACATATTTTGAAGCCAATGGGTCCATAGAAAATGGAATAAACTCGAATAATTCGATCGTATCTGTCATGTCTACACTCACCAAGCTTGCACAGTCAGGAATATACGGTCCAGTTCTAAGGTCTGAACAGCCAAGCAGTTTAGACGAAACATACGAAATAAGATTTTTTGCAGATTCTAGAGTTCTGTATAGTTATAGCAAAGCAAACGGGCTACGTACGAGCCAATTTGGAATGATTAAACTCGGAAACCAGTGGTGGCAGATAGGGAGCTATTGGATGGCGCCCTACAATCTTTTAGAGATATGGTTTCCAAACAATACCGATTTTGATAACGGCGTGATAGCACTTATCGTCTTCCTTGTGTTAATGTTCTTCCCATTCATTCCATACCTGAACAAGTTACCAGACAAGCTCCGGCTGTACAAATTATTTTGGAATAGGTTCACGATACCGGGCCTAAGAAACAAGAAAAAGAGATAGCCAATGCAGCATCTCGGACTTATCGCTGCTGCTCAACCTGCTGCCAATATCCGACGATTCGGATTTTGAAAGCAGTGTCTACTTTCTTAACACGCTGCAGATCCATCCTTCGGGCATGTCTATTTTTTGGAGTGCAGATACTGCATCTACGTTGTCTTCCAAAATAGCATCAAGTACGATGTATACATCCGATTCCTCGGCATAATCGTGGCTTTTAAGGACTCTTTTAAGGGATTCTAAACGGCGCAGTGCAAGATTGAGGTCTCCTGAAAGCATAGCAGACTTTATCACTTCGAGAAGCTTCCATATCGCTCCATGCTCCATCTCCAGTCCGGATATCTTCCTGCTCAAGTTGCTATTCGATTTGGGAAATAGAAAAGTTTCTTCCCAGAATATGTGGGTTTTGAGCCCCGTTTCGATCCTATCCAGAAGAGAAGAATCGAACCGACCTTTGTTTAAGCTGTCTATAAGCGCATCTATCAGAGAAATAACCTTATTATGGTCATCCGTGAGGAACTCGCTGATCCTGGTCGATAAAGCCATACCGTTAAATCTTCATCCCGTCATAAGCACTGCTCATCTATTTCATCTTAGGTTTTATGCCTAAAGCGTTTAAAAACTGCTCGTTATAACCCATATATTTTATGATATTACCACTGGTCCTGACGAATAAGTAGATAGTTGTTTTATCGTACAGTAAATTCAACGGAGGAATAAACCCTCTAGAGTCTCTAAATCTCCTGAAATTCTTGTCATAAGACACTTTAACAGTCTTTATCTTTTCTTTTTCTACAGAGAATTGCTCGTCCATGTCTTGATCATAGAAAATGAGTTTATCCTTTGCAACTTCTATGAAACCCTCGTGCTTATGCATCGGCTTGCCCAATGGCTGTGAAGCATGCGCGCTTATCCAGCGTTCGTAAGCTCCCACCATAGGGATCTCATTCTTAAAGATCCAGATAGCTTCGAAAAGGTTCGTCTTTGATCTTATATAATTTTCTATGAATTTGCTTCGAGGGACATCCCCTCTATGGGTATCCACGAATTTTATCAAATGTTCATCCAAAGTTATACTTATTTTCTCTTTCATCACTGCCTCCGAATGTGCAGATTTTCAGGCAATCTGCTGTTTTTAGTTCTTAATGCTTCAACGATGTTGCTTGCTTTGGAGCGCTCTTTCGTAGGATAGCTTCTATATCTGAATGTCTTCACCATAGCTTATTAATTCATCTTTTGTTTAAATTCGTTGTCTACTTCAAGAAGCAGTGCAGATAAGTAGGTCTTGTACAGCGATATAAAAACACCCCTGGATGCATCCGGAAGATATCCTACTCCGGACAAATTCAGAATAGGTGCAAGCGAGACCCAAAAAATAAGGGATGAGATGCTGGGAACTCCTAACTAAAACAATTTTTCTAATATCATAAAAAAGATAGGTTTAAATACCGAAACAGTGATATTTTAGTATATGGCTAAAGCTGTCTACACGGCTCTCGATACCGCAAAGACGACACGCACACACTATCGAATAACATTGTTGTCCGTCGCCGGTACATTTCTAGACGGATACGACATATCAATAATCGGTGTAGCCTTAACAATCATAACGGCTCTTTCGGCTTTCAGTTACGCTACGACACCTCTTGGAAAGGGTCTGATGGCTGCCTCTACAGTAATCGGTATGCTTTTCGGTGCTCTGAGCATAGGTTACATAACAGACCTAAGGGGAAGAAAGTTCATGTACCTTTGGGACATGGTAATCTTTATAGTGTTCACGGCTGCTATAGCTCTTTCATTCAATTTCTGGTCTCTGTTTATATTCAGACTTCTTTTGGGTATCGCTATCGGTGCAGACTACGCGATAGGTGCGACTATAATATCAGAATTCACACCAAAGAAATCAAGAGGAAAATTCCTTGCGAGTGATGGTTTGGCATGGTGGGTAGGCGCAGCATTTGCATTTGTGGTGGGATACCTCCTTCTTCCATTTGGTAGCAACTCATGGAGATGGATGTTCGCTGTTGGTATAATACCTGCGGTAATTGTCTTAATACTAAGAAGAAAGGTGCCCGAATCTGCAAGATGGCTGGCAAATAATGGCGATTTAGCAAAGGCAAGAGCGTCGGAAAAGCTGATAACAGGAAAGTCGGATATCTTAAGGGTCACTCACCAAAAAGTTTCGTTCTGGACGCTATTCGACAAAAAATACATAAAGAACACTATTTACTTCGGTGCAGCCTGGTTTGCATACGACGTTGCATTCTATGGAATAGGTCTTTTCACGCCTACAATCCTTATTCTGCTTGGATTGAGTCACTCATTATCAATATTAGGTTCAGCAATATTCTCTTCGATAGCAATAATAGGAAGCGTGATGTGCATACTAACGGTTGACAGATGGGGCAGGAAGCCTGTAACCATACTGGGATTCGCGGGTATGTTTGTGTCACTTCTTGTTTTGGCATTCATAGCCATGAACATTCCTAAGGACGCATTCGCGGCCGGTTCGATCGGCGTTTTGATAGCCGCAATGTATATCCTATTCGAACTCACCCAGTCGTGGGGTATGGGAAGCACTGACTTTGTATACGGTCAGGAACTATTCCCTACAACTATACGTGCAACCGGACAGGGGTGGGGTACTTCAATAAGTAGGATAGGTGCAATATTGGGACTTACGAGTTTTCCCACGATAGTTGCCTTATACGGTCTTGGATACGGTCTTCTTTTCTTCGCGCTGGCAGGCCTGGCGGGTATGCTGCTTACGATATTTATGGCTCCCGAGACAAAGCAGAAATCGTTGGAAGAGCTTACAGAATAAGAGCCTCTAGATGAACATAAAATTTTTAGGTAGATGGAGTTCAAATATAATCAAGGGACAAAGGAACATCTCTTTTGTTCTCGATAATAACATAGTCTTCGATTTCGGACCGCACGCTTTGGAGTCGCTCCTCGACTTCGGTATAGACCCTACGACTATATCCACTCTTCTTATAACTCATATGCATCTGGATCACTACGCTGGTATCGCAGAGCTTCTTTGGTATAGATCTGTACATAAAGCAAAAACTCGTCTCACAGTTTTCGGCCCCGAAGGAATAGAAAAGAACACGAAGGAGCTACTCAGGGTGTTGAGGACACCAGAAAACTGGTACAAAGAACAAATAGACAAGAATACCGAATACGTGGAGAACAAAGGTGCTGGGTTCATACAGATATTTCGTGCTAACCATATCGTACCGGACAACGGCTATAGGGTAGAATACAAAGGAAAAGTCATATTCTATTCTGGTGACACGGCTTATTCGGACAATGTAGTAAAAG
>CAZYMW010000051.1:0-4867 GCA_964648605.1 Candidatus Woesearchaeota archaeon
TATCCTCCAGCCTTTTATCTAAAGCTTCTTCCTGTTCCTTTGTGGGATAAATTCTGTATCTAAATGCTCGCATCATAGCCTGTTAATGTCCACTAAGTTTAAACCATTAGCACTTTCGGAAGTACTGTAGATATATTAATGTATTGTATAGATGCTGATTATCCATTGAAATTATCAATACTGCATATATTTATTCTAAAAGAACCAGAGATATTCTGAGCCCTATGAACATCGCAAAGATAATGACGAAGAAAGTTTTCTTTGTAGAGAAAACTGCGCAGATGAATACCGTTCTGTCCATAATGGATTCAGAAGAGATAAAGGAGCTTCCTGTGGTAAAGAACAAAAGGTATATCGGTTTGCTCGTATATTACGATTTAATAACCCAAGAAGCCGGTAAATCCGACAAAATAGAGAAGTTTATACGAAAGATACCGACACTCTCTGCAAAAGACAGCATAGAAACCGCAATTTCTACCATGCAGGTCAATAACACGGGCGCAATTGCTATAACGGATGAGGATGAAAGGATAGTCGGTATAGTATCGGATTACGATATCCTAAAACTTTTGATAAACAGCCGAGTGTTCGATGCACTAAAAGTAGAAGATGTAGTTATACGAAGATTCCCCATCCTCAGAACGGAGGATACCATCGGAAAAGCGAAAAGCCTGGCAGCTATAAACAAGATAGATGGGCTCCCGATAATAGACAATTTCGGCAAGGTGGTGGGGCAGGTATTGCTATCTGATATTATGAGGTATGTATTCTCCGCGTATGCCGGGAAGAAAAGCGATAAAAAAGCGATGGATAGGAACATGCCGGCGCCTCTAGAGAAGAACGTCATGGAGATCTCGAAGAGAGAGCTTCCAAAGATATTTCTTACCTTAAACTTAAGGAAAGCCCTGGAAATAATGCTGTTTAACAAAGTCAAGGGGATGATAGTCATAGACAACGATGGAAAGCCTATTGGGATACTGAGCAGATTAAAAATACTTGACATGCTCGGCGGAAGGAATATAGGCGACAGTATAGATGTAGAGCTTTCCGGAGAATACGATTGGGATTTTATACTTTTGGCGAGGAGCGAGATAAACAAAAGAGAAAGGTTCTTCTTCAATTCCGCAGGGGTAACGAGAATAAAAATACATATAAAGAAGATAAGAGATATTTCCGGGAAATACCAGTTGAATCTTCTTGCTTTTGGGAAGAGAAAAATAAACATAAAAGTCGAAGGAGTGATAAAGGAAGTCCTCCTTCAAGAAGCCATAGAAAAGCTGGAGAATACATTAGAGCATGCAAAGAGGAGCTTCTGAACCCGCATCGTAGTGTGTTTATGCCGATTTAAAACGACGCCAACGACATCTGTTTATCCAGAACTATACCGAATATCGCGTCTATCTCTGCTTTCAACAGCGCTAATTCGTCTTTGAGATAGTCCTGCACGTTGTATTTTTCTGCTATCTGGAGCGATAAATACAGGTATTTCTTAATGTTGCCCTCGCTCGATGTAAGGACTACGTTCCCTCCGCATTTGGAGCATTTACCTATCAGAGGGATACGTCTGTATTTTTCATTGCATTTAACGCAACGGAATTCCTGTGTACCGAAGCGTCTTAGATTGCCTTTTATGTCCTTTATGAAGTGCCTGTCTATTATTATCCCTGCTATGTCCGATAAATCTACAGCCCTTAATTTCTCCTCGAGATTCATCTGGTAAATGACTTTATCACGCATAGTCTCAAGGGTTTTGTAGGCAGATACGTTTATGCCGTTATTTATGTCGTCTGTATCGTGTGTAAAAAGCATTTTTTTATGCGGTTGGCTTAGTATATCTTTGACCTGCGATATGTGCACGCTCGAAGGTTTCGGATAGGAAAGAGTGGCTTCATAAAACTCCAGGGGATACTTGTCGACTATATCGATATTGTACGCTTCTGAATCCACGCTGTTAAGGTCGAGCTTGGCAGACAAAACAAGAGGGGAGTCCATATACCTTGCGCCTCTGGAGTCTGGCAGAAGATCCCTGTCAAAATTCAAAAGCATGTCGGACAGCAGCATCATGGAAGCTTCATCCCCGTCACAATTCCTTCTCATAGCCGCATGAAAGAACGGATGGGCGAAGAACCCTTGAGTCTTCGAAAAACCTATTATCCTGCCGATTATACCAGAAGACGTGTGAGGAGCTAGACCTACGATAAGCTTGCCAACCAGATCCTGTTTTGAGGAGACGTTCATCAGTTTCTCCACCTTGTAATATCTGCTTAGAAGATCGTCTATAAACTTGGATATCCTTAAAAACACTTCGGCACCGCTCTCATCTGGACCGCCAAAAGTCGGCAGTATTATATCCTGCGACTTCAGCTGCAGTATCTGATCGTCCGAATTCAGTTCTTCGCCGTATATGTCTTTATCGTATCCCAGCGACTTGAGGCTTTCTATAGTAGTTTCGATTTCCTTCGGTTTGAAATGCGTTATCGGTACCTCTATGGCGTCGAATCTGACAGTTCCGTCTTTGTTGACGTTTAATCCGTTTTCTGCCCTGAGTATTCCTTTTTCTAGGGGTTCTATAGCTCCCGAGGAATTGAACACTCCCTTGACTCCTTTTATCATGGAAGGTCTTGGTCCCTGCTCTCCTATCCTGTCAAATGCAGAATCCAGATATTCCTTTAGATTTATTTTAAGGTTGGTTTTGTATACAGTTTCTCTCCCATGGTGGAATTTCTCATTAGTTTTTGTCATGCATGTCCTACAAAAACGGGATCTTTCCGTTTCGGAACCGCAGACATCACATACGGGATAAATGGTGTCTTTTTTGCAGTTATCGCAATAGAAAATCCCGTAATCGGCTTCTATGAAACCTTTTTCCGCGGCAGAGATGATATTCCTAGATGCACCGCCATTTGTGCCTATCGGGAATATGACGTTGGGATTGGTCTGCATCTCACGCATTTTTGCTTTCTCGGGCCTGCCCAACCTGCCGCCTATGAACGTGCCTGCCGAATCCTTTATCTCCACACCACAAAGTCTTGTCAGAGCCTCTAAATTGTCCTTGCTGTTTTCGAGTGTCGATGCCGCGCTATCAAAATTGAAAGAAGAGTAGCCTATGCTCCCAAGAAGAGCGTTTGCACCGTCTATGATCATCTCATTTATTACTTTGTGCTCTACTCCCAATATTTCCAAAATCCTTTTCACTTTGGGATCGTATGGCAGGCTTAGTATCTTTGTCACATCACCGCTTATCTTTTCTTGATCGTCTATCTTTCCCTTCGTGTATATGGATCCGATTAAAAGCTTCAGATCTTCTTTTGTGATTTGCGTCCAGAAATATAGGAATTTAGGATGCAGAGGCAGAGACAATCTCTTCGAAAAATCAAGATACTCTTCAAAACTAGCCAGGTTCTTGCTCTCTGCCACTGCTTCTTCGCCCTTTGCCTCCACAATCCTGTCCCACCACTCCTTGACGAAGGGAGAAGGCATCAACAAATGCCCTTCTTCTGCAAAATCCCCGTAACTAAACAGGATATCACCGATGTAAAGTATCTCCTTCACATCGTTAAAAACCGCGTTCGCTTCCTTTAGTGTATTTATTTTCTTGACGGAACCGTCCTTTAATTTCACTATCGGGCCGTCTATGGTCGAACACGGTGTAATTGCGCACGCTTTGCCTGGAAGCTCGACCCTTAACTGCGATCCTGTAGCTATAAAATTGTAGGCTATTACGTTCACAGCCGGGTTAATAGCCGCCGCTGCGAGCCCGGACGTGCGACTTCGGCCGTACCTTAGCCTGAATCCACCGCTTCTCAAAGGATAGGAGAATACCGGTCTGCCTGCGGCTAGTTCCTCCAAGTATCTATAATTCGGCAGGACCTTGCTTTTATCGTCTGTGTGCGCAGATTCACCGTTATTCTCGACGGATGCGTGAGCTATCTCCTTTATCTTTATCAGATCCGAAAGAAATTTGAAATCGTCTGCTATCTTATAGTCTGCACCGAACGTTTTGAGTATCTTGTTAACTTTTGCTGCTTTTTGTGCTATGCCTTCACACATCACAAGAGCCATGCCGCCGCGTATCCTATTTGTTTTTATCCTTTGCAGATTCTTGTATGCAGAGACTTCTCTCTCCGATGTGGGATCACCATCGATCTCTATAGGAAGATTCCTGACAAGAAAATCTACCTCTGCCGGGGATGGCATGTATTGCAGCCTCGCCTCAAAATCGTTATAATCTGTAACTTCTACCTTTATTCTCCCGACTTCGGATTCGTCCGCGTCGTATTTTCCCAGGCCGAAAACGGCGCGAAGAGCATCCGCTATGACAAGAACGGAAGAGGCTGCCGTGCCGCCTGCTCCTCTGATAGGTCCTCCAAAATGACAAGCTATATATTCTTTCCCATCTTTGCGTTTTTTGAATTCCGCTTTCACGAATCCTTCGAGCGGAGCGGATACCACCGCTGAGGTTATATACGCCAAGCCTGTACGGATGCCCATCTCTATAGCTTCTTTATAGTCTTCGAATCTTACGAATTTTGATTTTGCGGTCGCTATAGCAGTGTCTAGTGCTATTCTCCAGTCGTTGGGGGGATATTTCTTCTCTTCTTCTCTTATGAAATCCGCCAACCCGCTGTTCAAGAGTTTCGGATTTAGGACAGAAAGAAGTCCTTCTATCCTGGCTCCTACGTCCGAAGCTACAGGAATCTTAATGGGCTTTAGTTTGCTTATAAAATCGTATTCCTTTCTTACGCTGCTGGATAGAAGATCAAAATACTCGTCGTCATCCATAACACATTAGGTTCTACATTTTCTATAATAAAAGTGTTCTTTAATCTATTTTCTAGTTGATTATGTTAGACGCTTCTTTCTTATG
>CAZYMW010000052.1:0-4781 GCA_964648605.1 Candidatus Woesearchaeota archaeon
AATATTGTCCGTATTGTAATGCCGTAGAATTGCTCGTATTTTGCAAAGAGGATAGATATTGACTAGCAGCACTCTGAAACGCCGATAAATTAAAAGTAAGTATATCCCAAGCCGCTACAACCGTAGCTATTATCGCTATTACCGCAGAGATGCCAGAGATCAGAGCTAGATAAAATGAGCATTTAGCGTTTATCAGGAGGTTGTGTAATTTTCCCAGGTTTTTTGGAGATTCTGTGGTTTTGCCCTCCTTTTGACCCATATTTTTCTCAGGAAGTTTTTCCTCTTTCATTTTTTTAGCTTCGACTTTCGTTTTCTTCGGCTTGTCGTCTTCCATCATTCATTATAAATAATCAGCCATTTTTAAGCTTTTTGCACTTTAGCGGCGGTTTTTCCGCTTTTCAATTCGTCCTTTTTGGGCTTGCACGCAGGATTGACACAAAATATGTACGTACGCCGGCCCTCTTTGCCCTTCCATTCTATCATGTGTATGCCGCACTTGGTGCATATCTGGGGGGATATGAAGAAGTATCCAGACTGCGGCAACGGCATGCCGAAATGGCATTTGGGGTAATCGGAACACCCCACGAATCTTTTGTGTGTTTTCTTTGAAACTATCAGTCTGAGATTCCCGCCGCTTTTAGGACATTTCCCGAACACATACTGCTGCAATAGGGCTTTGTGCATCAATTCTTTCACTTCTTTCTTTTTGGCGAACAGTTTGGACAGTATCTCCCTTACTACAGCTCTGGAATCATTGACTACCTCTTCTTTGGTTTTTTCGCCCGTTTCTACGGCTTTCAGCTCGTCCTCCAGCGAAGCCGTCAATTTTGGAGTGGTCAGATCAGAAGATATCTTCTCCAGGTTTTCTATCACTGCAAAGGCTATTTCGCTCGGTATCAGAGTCCTGCTGGCCGATATGTAGCGCCTTAACATCAATTTTTTAAGGATTTCAGGCCGCGTAGCTTTAGTGCCAAGGTGGGAATCTTCCATTAATTTTATCATCCCTCCCTGTGAGTAATGCGTCGGCGGAGCGGTCTCTTCCTCGGATTCAGTCATAGAATTCACTTTCAAACGCGTTCCTTCCTTCACTTCGGGAAGGAGGTTCTCCTCGTATTTAGAATAGGTGTATACAGATCTCCATCCCGGTATTATCACCCTGGAACCGCGTGCTATGAAGTTTTTCTTGCCTATATCCAGCTTGATGTTTACAAGCTCCTCTTTGGAGGGTTCAGACAGGGTAGCCAGGAACCTTCTCGATATAAGATCGAATATTTTCATATCCTGGGAAGGCAGTTTTTCCTTCGGCATCTTGACCGGATGGATCGGAGGGTGGTCCTTGGCTTCTTTTCCCTTCGTAGGATGAAGCTGCCCTTTCCTGATCTCTGTTATAAATTTAGAGTACGAGCCGGATCTGTTTAATTCGTCGAGTATGTCGTTTAAGTCAAGGGTCGGTGGATAGGTTTCGTTGTCGGTACGAGGATAAGACACATATCCTCTCATGTACAGACCTTGCACTATCCTCATAGCATTAGGTACACTGAAACCGGCGGCAGCCGCGCTTCTAAGAAAACTGGTCGTATTGAAGGGTTTCGGCGGAAGGACCCCTCTGGTTTTCTTTGTTATACTTTCGACCTTGGCTGTTTTAACGTTCTTTATCTTTCTAAAGGATTCTGCCACCTTTTCATCGAATATCCTGCCTTCGACCGCTTCGGAGGAAAAGTTCCCTTTATCCGAACTTATTTCAGCATCGAATCTCCAGTATTTCTGCGGCTTGAACGCCCTTCTTTCAGCCTCTCTATCCACTATAAGGGCAAGCGTCGGAGTCTGCACTCTCCCGACCGATAAAAATGCATTTCCCAATCTTTCTGAAGCCAGGGATATAAACCTTGTCAGAACAGCCCCTATTATCAGATCTATCTCCCTTCTGGCATTTGCGCTGTCGGATAAGTTTTTATCGGGTTTTTTCAGCTTGGAAAACGCTTCGTTCAATTCTTTCTCGGTCAACGAAGAGAAAACGCTTCTATAAATTTTGACTGTTTTGTTCGTGCTTTTGACCACATCTATCGCCTCGAAGCCTATGGATTCGCCTTCGGTATCGTAGTCTGTCGCTATTATTACTTTGTCCGCTTTTTTGGCAAAGCGTTTTATCACCTCTATGTTATCTAAAGCTGTAGGAACGTAGTCTAATTTCGCATCGATCATATCATTCAGCGTACTCTCGCTCCATTTCTTGAATACTTCCGGGTACTTGACGTCTTTTATGTGCCCCTTTAAAGGGATGACAACAGAATCTTCTTCTTTTATCTTTGTAAACCAATACTTCACTGCACCAAGCTCTTCGCTTTTTACAGCGGTCTCGGCAAGGTTTTTGGCTATAGTTTCGGCAGCAGTGCCTTTTTCTGCTATGATAACTTGCATTACTTAATCTGGTAGATATACTTTATAAACTTTACAGGGCGCTTTTTGTAAGGCATATACAGCTCCTTAAGTTTCGTGCTCTGATTTTATCATCTACTGATACGACACGTTTCAACGGCGTTGTCGACTAATCGCTCGAACCGCTATCAGGCGTAATCCTATCGGGAAAGAATCGCTTTTGCAGTCGTAGAGAACCTGAAATTAGCTGATGCATCGCTGTGGCAGCGACAAGATACGCCGGTAAGCACTTGGTTTTTTCGGATCATCTGCTTCTCCACCGATGCTGCACACACCGTTGGGATCAGCCGCCGTTTTTAGCGTTATCGTCGCTATTCTCAAGTCTTCCACACTCTTTTCGCAGTCTCCCTTCTCTCCAGATAAATAAAGATAAAAAGTGAAATCACGGCGGCGAGCACGCTGAGCATGAAAGTCGGAATGTAACCCACGGCTTTGGAGACAAACCCGGAGACTAGGGCGCCGATCACCCCCGATAATCCAAGCACAGCAACCCACAGTCCGATATAATGCCCGGAACCTATCCGTCTAATCCTCTCATAAAGCATTACAGAAGACGTTATATTCCAAAGAGCATAACCTATTCCTGCGACAAAATACGCCGTTATGTTCAGCTGGTAAAAAGCGTCAGTGACGGCAAAAAGCGGTAATAATGCGATCAGATACGACGAGCCTCTTATCACAGTCGAGAATTTGTAGTATCTCTTCAACTTAAGGTTCTTTATCAGCGATAAGACGATCGCGTAGATCACCAACTGAGCTATGACGTTCGAGATGTTTATCGAAAATATCCCGCTGTATTCGACACCGTGTGCGTACAGATACGGGATATACGAAGTATTGAACAGGTAAAGGCTAAGATTGAACATAGATATGGTCGCCAATAAGAGGTAGATACCCCTCCCTTTTTGGATTTTAAGATCGGACAGTATTCTTTTCAACAACGAATGCGATGTAAGTATATGCGGTGTCACACTCAGCATGTTTAGGATGCCAAAGCTCTTTTTAACGTCTTTTTCACGTCCATTTTTTGCAGGGGAAGGCGTTTCCTTGACTAAAGTCATAGTGGTCAGAAGAGATATGGCGTTGATTACGAGCAGGATTATCAGATATTGTCTTATAAGCGCACTGTCGATGAACAGCCCAGGTATCATGCCGGATAAGGAGCCTATTATAACGAACACACTGTATCTGCTGAAATATTTCGGCAGAGTACTGCCTTTTCTTCTTGATATTATCAGTATATTCAGGGCAGGGGAAGCGGCTATAGCTATGAAGGCGTACAACCCGTAAATGGAGTATATGGCTGTATAATGGTTTATCAGATAAAGTATGATCAAGATAGGAAACGTGCCTATCACTGAAATCAGTATGAATAGTTTCGTTTTTTTGATTTTGTCTGTGAGGTTACCCCAGAATATAGAAGCGGGTATCTCGACCAAGGCGAAAGCTGCGGTGGCTATCCCGACGTCATAGACGGTTCCCTTTAAAAATAATATATATAGTGGTATTATAACCCCCAGTCCGCCAGACAACGCTGAGATCGGCAGCACAGTGTACATCCACGTCGTCGGATTCTTCATATCGATCATGCAGGCGGCTTTCCGCTTTCTATGACAGTGCCGTGGATCCTCATGTCTTTTCTGTAGCGTTCTATATCGAGTGGATCGTTGGTTATGACTACAGTTATATTGTTTCTTTCGCAGATCCTGCCAGCCAATGGATCAAATATAAAGTTCATCCCAGGTATCCTCTTCTGTGGCGTTAATCTGTACAGCTCAGGGAATCCCATCGATTTTATAGCCTTGTAGTTTTTGTACTTCGAGGGATCTTTTGTAAATACGTTCTTCTCTTTTGATAGGTTGAATAGTGTTTTCGCTCCACACGACAAAGCCGCGTACGCAGCGCATGTATCCGTCGTCCATCCGGGTTTATAGCCGCCCATAACTGTGATTTTGCCGTGTATTTTCAGTTTTCTCGGGTCTTCAGCGCTGAATTTGCCACCCAATTTTTCGCAGATTATCAGGGCGTTCACACGTGTTAACTCTATCCCGATTTTATGCAAAAAATCTTCATTCAGGTTCAATTTAGAACCAAATCCGATATACTTTCTAGCAATCTCCCCTCCGCCGCATACTATCACAAAATGTTCATCGGAGGCTTCTATAATCCGGCTCAATTCGGATATTTTATCAGGGTATCCGAACAAAAAAGAACCCCCTAGAGATACTGCTATGGCCATGTTAATATTATTATTCTTTCGGTTTATATCCTCTAATTCGAATCGAAGTTTTTCGATTGGACAAGTATTTGATAGCAAGCTTTCATTATGGCTGCGCCAGGAGGCT
>CAZYMW010000053.1:0-4587 GCA_964648605.1 Candidatus Woesearchaeota archaeon
CTTATTTAGCTCAGTCCTTCCGGAAGTATTGTATATCAAAGAGGCACCCCCGAAATCAAAGTGAAGCCCAAGGAACTTATACAGGCAATGAATATAAACAAAAAATGGGTTAATAAACTATGATAAGGGCATTCAAATATAGGATCTTAGCAATAAGGGAATTAACGCCTGTGGATATGATGCCTCTGCTTTGGGGAGATCCAAAGCAGACATCGTCGTTGAAGCAGGAAAATCTGGAGAAAGTGGGATCGAGCGCCGCTTTCGGAATTATCGATGGCTTATAACGTTGTAATAGGCAGGAACGAATCCGATCTTAAAGTTTACGGAGATATCGCTACGACTATTATAGGAAAACAATATATAACGATGGGGACTATAATAAGTCTGGGCAACCAGGTTCTTCTTGATACTCTCAGGCCGCACGTCGTTCTCATAGCCGGCAAAAGAGGCTCAGGAAAAAGTTATACTATGGGCGTCATAGCAGAAGGTCTTGCTTCGCTACCGGAAGAAGTGGCTGAGAACATAACATCCTTGATAATAGACACTATGGGGATCTACTGGACAATGAAAAGTCCGAACTACAAGGAGGATGCGATATTAAAGAAATGGGGAGAGGAGCCGAAAGGGTTCAACAACGTGAAAGTCTTTGTCCCGAAAGGTTCGTTCGATGCCGTAAAGGAACAAAACGCAAGCATGGTCGACTCACCTTTCTCCATATCGGTGTCTGATCTTGCAGCATCAGACTGGACAGACATGTTCGGGTTCTCCATAAACGATGAGTACGGCGTCCTGATAAACAAAGCCATAGAGGAATTGATAGAAAACAAGCAGACATACGATATCGCAGCTATACTCGACCAGATAGACAGACAGATAGCTTCCGATACGGTAAAAGAAGCATGCAAGCAGAGGTTTGAATCGGCGAGGGGGTGGGGAATCTTCGAGAAAGACGGCACACCAATAGAGTCTCTTCTCACTCCTGGATACATAAACATACTCGATATAAGCCTTTATGCCCATTCGATGGGAGAATTCAACCTTAGATCGCTGGTCATAGGGCTCATTTCCCAGAAGATATTAGAGCTGAGAACCATAGAAAGACGCTCGGAGGAATTAAAGGACATGAATTCAGCCACTTTGTTCAAAGAGGAACCAGTCAAGAAAAAAACTCCCATAGTCTGGATGTTCATAGACGAGGTCCACGAGTTTCTTCCCGCAAGCGGAAAGACTGCAGCTACAGGACCTTTATCGCGGGTCATAAAAGAAGGAAGGCAGCCGGGTATAGCTTTGGTCATAGCCACTCAGCAGCCAGGCAAACTCGATACGGACATAATAACCCAGTCTGACATCGTAATATCACAGCACGTCACTGCGAGACTGGACATAGACGCTCTTAATACTGTTATGCAGACTTACATGTCGACAGACATAAAGAAATATCTTACCGATCTGCCGAAACTCCCAGGTGCCTGCATAATACTCGATGACAACTCGGAAAGGATCTATCCTGTCCAGATAAAGCCGAGATTAACATGGCACGGCGGAGAAACTCCACGTGCAGTCCCTCCGCCGAACAAAGCCGGATAAACGACCCGATCCTTCGAGCGAAAGGATTTTTATTCCACAAAAAACAGTTTAAAGTTTATGGTAGCTTTTCCGTTTGCAGAACTCAGGCCAGGACAGAAAGAGATAATGCGCAGTACCGAGTCCGCGGTCAAAAATGGAGACAAACTAATGCTTCATGCAGCTACTGGCATGGGGAAGACTGCACCCGTGCTTTACGGTGCTCTGAAGGCAGCAAAAGAGAAAAGCCAGAGAGTCGTGTTCCTCACAGCCAAGCACACCCACCAGAACATAGTATACGATACGTTGAGAAGGATGAATTCCGTCTCATCAGAAGAGATAGTTTTTACGGGTATAAACGGAAAACGCTCCATGTGTTTGTTCGAGAACAACGCAGAACCCTCCGTTTTCATAGAGTTATGCAGGGCTCTGAGAGAACAGGACATGTGCAAATTTTACTCTAACACCTTCTCGAAATCGAAGGATGTCAAGGCCAGAGCCAACCAGGCATTGAATTCGGGGATATCCGATCCTGCGTCGATAATCGAGGCGGGCAGAAGATTCGAGGTGTGTCCTTACGAGATATCTCTCCTCAATGCTAAGAAATCGACGGTCATCATAGCGAATTATTCCCATATATTCGATCAGGACATCGCCCCCTCCTTTATGGCAAAAACAGGCATAGACCCGAAAAACACAGTGCTGATAGTGGATGAGGCCCATAATCTGCACGGAAAAATAATGGATATGAATTCCTTTTCCATATCCGCAAGGACGCTCGAAAAAGCCTACAACGAGGCTGCACTTGCCGGAGCAAGTTCTTTAGCGGGGAAAATAAGCGAGCTTATCTCTAAATCCAGGGGCATAAAAAAAGAGATGGTCCTGGAGATGCAGGAGAGCTTCACGCCGTCCGATACCATTCTGATGGATGCGATAATAAAACAGAACGAAAGCTCCAACAGCTATAACATACCTGCCATGTTCACGCTCAAGAAATTCGCATCCTTCTTGCTGAAAGTCGACGAGTCGTATCTTCAGTACGCATCTGTGGACAAGGACAGGGTGAAGCTCAACGTGATTGCTTTGGATCCGTCGGATTACTCGAAGAAAACCATAGAATCCTTCGCTTCGGTGATATTGATGAGCGGCACCTTTAAACCGATGGACGTGTTCGCGGATCTTTTAGGCATACCCGACGCAAAAAAGATAGCCATAGAAGACGGCGACCTGAACAACAATAGACTTATAATAAACGAGACAGATCTGACATCTAAATTCTCGTTCCGCCTGCATCAATTCGAGCTGATAGCAAACAGAATCGACGACCTTCTGGAGAATTTTAAACACAACACGATAATCTTCTTCACATCGTATTACTTTATGGAATCCGTCTTCGGGTTCCTCAAGAACAAAGATAGCGTGGTCAGCGAAAAACCCAACATGAGCAGAGAAGACAAAGTTTCCCTCATCCACGAGATTTCGAAGCCGCATAGGTGTCTTTTCGCCGTGATCGGGGGAAGTTTTTCAGAAAGCATCGGGATAAAGAACAACATCATAAAAATGATAGTCATAGTAGGCATACCATTCGAACCTCCATCCATAAAACTCAAAGCACTCCAGAACTATTACGAGAAAAAATTCTCAAACGGGTTTGAGTATGCACAGGTGCTTCCAGCCATGATAAAGACGATGCAAGCAGCCGGAAGGGCGATACGCTCGTTCAACGACAAAGCGGTAATCCTTCTTCTGGATTCCAGATTCGATTCGCGAGTGTTCAGAAAATTTCTCCCGGAAGGCGTGGAGACAGTGAACGGAAGCCCGATAGAACTTATAAGCAGAAACGGATTCGATTAACCGCTCCAAATTCTGGTTGCATGCGCGTGATAGGCATTTCAGAGCCCGAACGTCGTGGTTTGTCCGCTTCACAACCCCGCGAAAGAGCCAGCCCTTCCGAACTACAACGCCGCTGGGTTTATCGGTATCAGCTCACTTGGCTGCCTTCTTTTATGTCTTTGTCGACCGTAAGCAAAGAAAGAGCGCCGTTTTCATCCGAAGCCGCAAGAAGCATCCCTTCGGATTCCTGTCCCATTAGTTTAGCGTGCTTTAGATTGTCTACCACAACTATCTTTTTACCCACAAGCTCGTTCGGATTGTAATAGTTCTTTATGCCGGCGAGTATAGTTTTCTCACGATCACCAAAAGAAACCCTTACCTTGATGAGCTTGTTGCTGTTCTCCACGACCTCGGCAGATACTATCTTTCCGACGAGCAATCTTATCTTTTTAAAATGCTCTATGCTTATCTCTTCAAAAGGCATACGTGATTAGTCTTCTACTTTGGAGATGGCTGAGGCTATCTCCTTTACTGTGTGTTTCAGTTCTTTGATCACCATAGAATATTTGTTTATATAATCCTCTTCATCCCTCAGCAGCTTGAAGAAAGCTTCTATATCCTCCTGAGAATCGGCTATGCGTTTCTCCGTGGTTTTTATGTCTTCGAGTATCCTCTTGAAGTCCCCTAGTTTTACGAAGGCGAGTGCTTTCGACTCTGCGATCGTATTCGTCGCGTCTATAACATTGGCTCCTCCGAAGTCAAGGGTCTGAACGGTTGGAATCCCTATCGGCTCGGGTGTAGGAAGAAGCGGTATCTGTCCGGCTTCACCCTCTTCGGGGGTAACCACCGGTATAGCTTGTTGTTGCTGTGCTTGGTTTTCAGCCTCTGCAGGCCGAGCCTGCTCGCTGTAATAAGGATTTTTTTCCTCTTTTTTCTTTTTACCGAATAGCATAATTATCTTAATACGTTTACATTTTAAATAGTTGCAATTGTGTGTTATACTTGTCATAAACATGCGCCGATAGTCCAACGGCTAAGACCGCAGCTTCCCATTAAATCAGGCAAAAGTTGCTGATCCGGGTCCGAATCCCGGTCGGCGCATCTCTGCATCGGATCAAAAAGATCACCGCTGCGTCGTCTTCCATAAAATTTGCGGCGTAAGCGTGCTGTCATCCGGAGTCATGTCTATCA
>CAZYMW010000054.1:0-4566 GCA_964648605.1 Candidatus Woesearchaeota archaeon
GTCATAGACGTCACGATGCCGTTCGTTCCTCGAACGATCGACCGCAGAAAACTCATAGAATTTCTTAGCGGCAAGCATTCTTTCTCAAAAGAAAGGATGGAAGCGTATTTAGAAAAGATTAAAAAGGAGGACTCTCTTCTAAAGTATGGATGATGCTACAAACAAGCTGCTTAACAAGAAAGTAACGACAGAAAGGAAAAGGATGCAGGAAGTGTTCAAGAAAATCATAAAGAAAAGCACGGGACGCGTTGCCAAGGATTTTCTGAGCATGTCGAAGGATTATTTCAACGACTCAGGATACTTCTTAAACAAAGGAGATATGGTAAGATCGTTCGAAGCGATCGTTATAAGCTGGGCGTATATAGACGCAGGCATAAAAGCAGATTTCTTTGCGGTTCCGGACGAGCTTAAGGATTATTTCACATCATAAAGGTTCGGTGCATTATCGCGATAGCATACAAGTCCATGCTCTTAGAGAACCTCTTGCTGCCGCAGCAGCGCCAGATGGCTGTACCACCACGGATTACCACCCTATTAAGAAACTCGTAGACTATTTCTATCACTTCATCTTAAAGCTCTGCCAGCTTCCTCTGTCCGAACCTTTTAATCTGTGATTCAACGCTAAATCCATAATAAACCTTGATTAATACAATTATGGTTTATTCTGTTTAAGCACGTAGAAGCTGTCCCCATCGCGGCGGTTAGGAAGAAAGATCCAAATCCCAGACCAAAAAACACAAGCGGTAAAAATATCAACGTTAATGGAAGCACGACCCTCACAAACGGCGCACGAGATCGACGGAAAAGCCTCAAAAACATTGTGATAGTAAAATATATGTTCTGATCGTCATTATAGCACAAATCTCGCATCAAAGAAAGATTTATATATTATGCGGTAGTGAAGATAGTATGGCAGGAGAGAGAATGAGGGTGTCTGCAGCGGTAATGCTAGTGATTTTTCTCATAGCTGCGATATTCGTTTACTTGATACTTTTGCCGGCGCCCGTTACTTACAACTTGATCTACGGCAACTTCAGCAACCAGCCGATCAGCAACTCGAGCCAGCCAATTGCGGCAGGTTCGTTTTATTACCCGATAACTTCGTATGTAGGTGGAAGCCCCAGCGCTCAAAACTATAGCTATAATCTAGGTACGTTCGGGATCTCTTATAGTGTTTACAATTCTACCGTATCTGGAAGCGCACCATTCCAGCTTACTTCATCCATATTCGGTTCATCATCTTACAATATAAACTTTAATGGAAGTTCAACAGACAAATACTTCATAACGCTTACTATAGGCAAAGTATCCGGGTCGCCCCGTCTCAAGATATCTCTTAACGGTGACTATTTCTATAGCGCCATCCCTGCAAGTGGAGAGAAAGTTACATTGGCTATCCCAGGAGTTGTGAACGGTAAGAACATTGTCTCTATATACAACGATTTAAATGGTCTTGCATTCACTCAGTCAATATCTTTCTCAAACGTTTCCATAACCCAGACGCACAGTGTATCAGTCTTTCGCTCTCTATCAACGAGTGTTCTGACGATAGACGGATTGGGTAATTTTTATCTCCAGTTTATTCCGATCGGGCAGGGAAATCTATCGGTATACGTGAACAACGAACCATTGGCCAGTATATCTTCTGGAAGGGATGTGCCGCTGACAATAATGCTGCCACCAAGCATAGTGAACAGTGCGATTGCCCACTCTACATCACCGATGGTAACTGCAAATTTTGACACAACCTTTGCAGTAGCGGGAGCCAACACTTCCTATGAGATAGCTAATGGAAATATAATATACTCTGCGCCTGTCATACCCTCGCAGAATCTTACATTCCAATACACACTGCCTCAAACCTCTGGAGAATATATATTCACATTTTATCTGGATTCCATACTGAAACAAGGGCAAGTGACTTTCAGTTTTTACCCTTCCGGTCAGTCCTTCCAGATATCTTCCTCTAATCTGATGACAGGGCAGAATACTTTGATACTACCTGTCTCCGCGCTTTCCAGCCAGATATCCAATGGAAATTACACAGGCACGGTATCTGTATCATCAACTGGACTTGTTATACCGCAGTATATCAGCATAAAACCAACTTCTTGAAGCATTTTGTTGAAAACCTTATAAGGATGTAAATGCTACAATCGATATGGGTCTGAAGGGAAAACTTAGCAATCTAAAGGGAAAACTTAGCAATCTGAAGAGCAAGGTCGCTGCGAAGTTACCTAAACGAAAAGCCAGTGCTCCTTCTCAACCTCCTGCTGCTAAAGGGCAAGGTCCATCCTTAGCTGACCTTCAAAGAAGGAAACTCGAAGCAGAGCTAAATGAGATGAGCACAAAAGAAAAATTATTCGATCTCTCAACGTTTAAAAGGAATACAAAGCGCCACGCAGTTGTTATAGTAATTGTGCTGCTGCTTATATCTCCCATAATAGTTTTCCTTTTCATATCCTCGACATTCCATCAAGGACCTTTTGGATACACCACGGTGGCTTATTACACCAGCGTTTTTTCGCCTATATTTTCTTTTGTGTCGCCGCTTTTTCATCTCGCTACTACTCAGATCAACTGTTTAAGCAATCCTGTTGCGTGTGTAGGCCAGCAGAACCAGAATATTACAGTAGTCGTTTATCCGACTTTCAATTCTTTTGTGACGGTTACACCCGCTTCTGGCCTTCAGTCTGTATTTCTTACGGGAAACAATACGCCGGTGAATCTTTTCTATAGCGTGTATAACAATGCAAACGTCCCTTTAGGATCTTCAACTAATAATGCGCTGATGCTAAACGAATCGTGCGGCAGCACCGATAATCCTGCAGAAACGCATATATGCCGTGTGATGACATTCCCAACACTGATTCTGAGCGATTCCGGTTTCTCCAGTGTTTTATTTTCTAAACAGACCAGCACAAACGAAACAGAAATATCCGTATCGTGCCCGTCGAAGAAATCTGGCATCGTTCTTCCAACTTTATCTTCTATCATACTGAATTTTACCATAAAAAACTACAGCGCCGGTTCGCTGCTTCCAGTGCAATTTGCGAGTCGCAGCTTCAGCGAGCAGCTTCTAGCGGCAGCGCAGCCTTTGATAGCAAATCTTCCGTCAATATCATTCGTTAGTCCCGGCCCTCTTCAGATAGAAATGCAAGTTGTCGAACCCATGCCTATAATCACCGGCAGCGGTAACGTACCAATCGTCATTTCTATAACCGATAATGGGGCTGGTGCAAATGCTTACAGCATAAATTCTCTGTCTATATTTATACCAAAGAGTATGTGGCCCATAAATCCGCAGAGCAATGGATGGAATTGTATTTCGTCTACAAGTTCGATAAAGATGCAGTTCGCCATACCCGGGAATTCGTATTGGATGTGCACAAGCACAGCGAGCAATCAACAACTTCAATCCGTAGGCGCCCAGTTTATACTGCCACAGGTGGCATCGTTGTCATCGATGCATTTCAATACCGTTCCTATATTTGCTTATATGAATTACAATTATTATGAGTATGTGAACATGCCTTACAAAATAATCGCAGCTCCTTCGGTTTGTGGATAGTTATGTATAATTTAAAAGGATCGTCTGGAGCTTCAGCGGTTGCGGTGGTAGCTTTCATAGTGATAATTGTGATAGTATTCATCTCCTTACCGTCTGTAAGTACGGATCTAAATCTTTTCTCCGCTGCCCCAAAACTTAATGCAACGCAAGGAGTCGCCGTTTCATCTGTAAACGCACCGGCTAGCGTGTCTCCTTCTTCATCTTTTAACATTAATATATACATAGCCAATAACATACACGGCAAAGCAGCTACCAATGTAAACCTGTGCCTTGACAATATCGGTATATTCACAGTTACACCCTCAATACCGTGCATAAATATACCAAGCATGGTCAGCGGCTTCACAACTCCAGAAACGTTTTCTCTGACGGCGCCAGCGAGCGATGCGTATGGAAACATACCATACACACAGATTATAGGCTACTATCTTAACTACTCCTATAGTGCGAGCTCATCGCAATCGTTCGAATTCGTCTCACAGAAGGAATATAATAGTGGCACTTATCCGCCGCCATCCCTTTCAACGTTTGGCACGGCTGGACCTATATCTATATTTACAAGCGCAGAACAACCGCAAACCTATGGATCGACCGCTCAGGCACAGCTGATCCTGTCGAATGTTGGTGAAGGAATAATCTTAGGCCCTATACAGATATCGATCTCCACGAACTCTAGTCAGATAGACGTTAGCCCAGGTATTTTCGGTTTTTCATCTTATACATACGCCAATAAAACCATGGTCTTTACAGGCAGTCTGCCTGTAAGTCTTACCACAGAGAACATAACAATACCTATAATACTTAATCCCGCAGAGGAACGATATCTGAACTCGACAGGAGTTCCATACTTTTCTGCAGATATGCACGTGTCAATATCATATTCCTACGAAATCAACGGCATTATGCCTATAAAGTTAAATGTGATTAACTATTTCAGCTAATAAAATTAAACACGCCGATTAATTCTACTGAAATCTTAATCGAAACCTTTAAAT
>CAZYMW010000055.1:0-4528 GCA_964648605.1 Candidatus Woesearchaeota archaeon
CTCTTCGGATCTATAGATGATGGCGAACCGTCCAGAGGGGATTCTACATTCCTGTTCCTCGGGAACAGTATAAAGTCCTTTATATTGTCCTTACCGGCGATTATAGCTACTAATCTATCGAGTCCGAGGGCGATGCCACCGTGTATCGGTGCACCGTACGACAAGGCTTTGATTAGAAATCCCAGCGAGTTTTCTATCTCTTTATCACTTAGCCCCATCTTCTTGAGCACTTTCCTTTGCAGATCCGGCTTGTTTATTCTAATCGAGCCGCCCCCTATTTCTGAACCGTTCAACACAAGGTCGTATCTCTTGCCCAAAACCTTCTCAGGTTCTGTGTCCAGATATCTAAACGTCTCCTCTGTTGGCGCTACAAACGGGTTGTGAGCCGGCTGGAGCTTACCACTAACCTCATCCTTCTCGTAGAGAGGGAACCTATCGACCCACAAAAAGGAATAACCCATCTCGAATCTGCCGATCTTTATGCCTATTATGCGGCGAAGCTTCGACATGGCGTTTAGGAGCACAGTTTCAGACGCATCTGCCCCTATTATGAGGATGTTTCCTTTTTTCAACGCTAGTTTTCGCACGATGTCTCTCTCCACATCTTTGAAAGAGGCAGCTACGCTCTCTGGTACGGAATGCAGACCGTCTTTTTCGTAGTACAGCCAGGTCAATCCCCTTAATCCGAGGTTCTTTGCTGTATCTATAATTTCTAGCATGTAATTTTTGTCGATTCTGGATCCTCTTTCGAGATAATCCGCGTCAAAAGCTATCGCGATGCATTTTCCACCCGATTCTAGCACTCTTCTCAAGACGTTGTAATCGCTTCTTCTAGCCTCATCGCTTATATCGATAAGTTTGTACTCGAATCGTAGGTCGGGTTTATCGGTGCCATAATCTTCTATAGCTTTGCTATAATCAAGATGCGGGAATGGCAGTTTTATATTCTTTTTGACGATTTTCTTGAATATTTTTTGCATCAATTTCTCCATAAGACTTTGTATGTAATTTTCATCTTTGAACGACACTTCAACATCGATCTGCGTGAATTCCGGCTGTCTATCCTCACGCGGGTCCTCGTCCCTGAATACTTTGGCGACTTGGAAATACTTGTCGAGCCCAGCTACCATACAAAGCTGTTTGTAGAGCTGTGGCGATTGAGGCAGCCCAAAGAATTTACCTTTCTTTATCCTAGACGGGACTATGAACGTTCTAGACCCGCTCGCGTCGTAAGTGTCACGCACTAGAATCGGTGTTTCGAGCTCCAGGAAACCGTTCTCCCAAAAAAATCCTCTTATTGATTTAGTTATCGAATCCCTTAGAGTTATATTATCTATCATTCTTCTTCTCCTAAGATCCAAGTACCTATACTTTAATCTTATGTCTTCACCCGGTAGGAAAGCTTCTTTCTCTTCGCTTATCTCGAAAGGGGGCACCTTAGATTCGTTTATCACGTTCAGATTGCCTGCGTATACTTCTATTTCACCGGTCGGATTGGTCTTATTGATGGCGTTCTTGCCACGTTTCTCGACCCTTCCAGACACTTCTATGACATATTCTCTTCGTAGAAGGTCGGCTTCCTTCTTGATCTCTTTTTCAAAGACTACCTGTGTTATTCCGTACCTGTCCGCTAGGTCGATAAACAATTTTCCGCCGTGGTCGCGTATGTTCCTACACCATCCTTTTAGGACTACTTTTTTCCCTTTGTCAGATGATCTAAGCCCGCCGCAATTTATGTCCATACTCAGTCATCCAGCGACTCGTCGATTATCAGCTTTAATCTTTCCGCTACATCCTTGGGTTGCATGCCGTATTTCCTCGATATCTCACCTATTATGAAGTTCACTACATTGCTGTTCTTCTTATATCTTTCCAGTAGACTCTTGTCGTTTTTTAGTATCCTTCTTATAGCATCATCGACCTCTTTGGTATCTCTCTTTTTAACGCTTATCTCTTCCCCTTTTCCGGCGTTCTTGACCATGTCTTCCGTCAGATCTATCCCATCTGATGACAGTTTCACGAGTTTTTCGAAGCCGTCTAAGTTGATATTAGTGGCTCTGAATCTTTTCAGCTCTTCTACAGAAGACGTTATCGTCTTCTGATCGTATTTGCCGGCTGCTGCCTTTATAAGTCTCAGCGCATCGGAATCGAAAGCTATCAGCTGTAGAGTGGTCTTGTAGTTAAAACCATGCCTCTCGGACAACAAAAGTGCCTCGGAACGAGGTATCACGGCTTTTTTCACCCCAAATCTAGATATATCGAAATCGGCTAGGTCTGGCTCGTATATGAATCCATACTCCTCCTCGCTCTCTTTTTTCCTAGATTGTTTAGTTGCCCTGCTGGGCTCATCGAACGACCTGGTTTCTTTCTGCGGCTGTATACCTTTAGATAGAAGATCGTTCTGACGTTTGATCTCGTATTCGGCAGCGTAAATCAGATTCCTTATACCTGTTACGTTCTTTATCTCCACTCTATCGGCACCAAGAGAGATGTTTAGGTCGGTCTTTATCTCCTGTTCTACATCTATCTCTTGGTAATAGAGAATAGATCTTAGCATAAAGACCGTGTCGTTAAGTTCGTTTTCGCTGGATATGTCCGGTTCCGTGACTATCTCCACCAACGGTATACCGGATCTGTTGAAATCTATGAGCGTATACGCATCGCGTCTTATCATCTTCGCTGGGTCTTCCTCTATCTGTATCCTCCTTATACCTATCTTTTTAGTACCGATATCTATACTGCCATCGGAGCCTATCGCATCCGATAATTGGCTTATTTGGAACGACTTCGGCAGGTCGGGATAAAAGTATACCTTTCTGATAAAGGATGTAGTGTCCTTTATCTTGCAATCTAATGCGCGTGCTATCGACTTAGCTATCCTGACCGCTTCTTCGTTCAAGAGAGGCCTGGAGCCAGGGAAACCCATGCAGATAGGACACACGTTCACGTTCGGCTCGTTTGAAGGCGACGCAGAACAGCTGCAAAAAAGCTTGGATTTTGTCGGCAACGCAACGTGTACCTCTAATCCGATCCTCATAATCCACCAAGGTTGTATTTGAACCTGTACTCGAAGCTATCTTCCCACTCATCTACGAATGACATCAGCGAATAATCGCTGAAATGGTCACCCACTATCTGTGCTCCCAGCGGCATTCCATCTATATAATCGTACGGGAACGAAATATGCGGAAGCCCGCAAAGATTTGGCGGAGCTGTCAGCACGTCCATAGAATAATTCTGTAGGGGAGTAAGCTTCTCTATGAAATCTAATCGCGGCGTCTTTATAGGCATCGTTGGCGATATAAGTAGAGAGTCGGATACTATCTTTTTAAGTTTGGATATCAGCATGGCTCGTATTTTGAGCGCCTTATTGTAATATCTGTTCCTGACGCTCGAACTTCTTACGAACGTGCCGAGTATTATCCTCCTCTTTGCCTCGTTCCCGAATTGAGACCTAGCTTCTGTGAAAAACTTGTTATAGTCCATAGAGAAATCTTCAACTTTGAAGCCGTACTTAAATCCTGTGTACCTAGCTAGATTCGTCGAGGCTTCAGCCATAGATATTATATAATACGCTGGTATGGCTGCATCTACGTCTGGTAGATCCACACGGTCTATCTCATAACCATTTTCCTCTAGCTTCTTTATCAGCCTGTCAAATCTGTCAGCGACGTCTTTTTCGAGCCCGTTCATAAGCTGGTTTATGATCGATAGCTTTTTGTAACGCCTGTCGAGAATGTTGGTATTGAACGATACAGTGTCTTTATAGTCTTTTCCTTTTATCATACCGAACATTCTTCTGATATCACTCGAGGACCTGGCTATCAAACCTATTTTATCTAGAGAATTGGCATAGTCTATCAAGCCGTATCTAGATACTACGCCGTAGGTGGGTGTGAAACCCACGACGCCGCAAAAGGCTGCCGGTGCAGAAATCGATCCGCCCGTAGATTCAGCTACAGCTATATGGTACTTTATTATAGATGTAGCTATAGCAGCGCCGCTGCTGGAACCGCCAGCCGCATAATCGGGGTTGAACGGATTTCTGGCGATCTTTTCAGAGTTAGTACCAAAAGTGCCGAAGCCGAACTCGTCCATGTTCGTCTTGCCCAGGAAACCTAGTCCCTTCTCCTTTAATCTTGAGACTACTGTAGCATCGAAGGGAGGAGTATATCCTTTCAGTATCTTAGAAGAGGCGGTGCTCTCCACCCCGTCGACACATATGTTATCCTTCACACTGAATGGAAACCCGCTGTTTATCCTGTTGTTTATAACATTGAAGGCGTTGAATTTCTTGTCGAGCTTCTTTAATCCGTCTGTCAACTTTGGATAGTAGTCTGATGGTTTGTCCGCTTTTGTAAACTCATCGAAATAACCTTTCATACTTTTGGTCCGAGCACAAAGAACCTGTACGTTTTCGTGTTATCGAGAAGCCCTTCCACACGCTCGAATTTATAAGGGATATCCTCTCTGTATTCGCCCGGTATATCTATAGGATGGAAAGCCTCGGTATAACCGTCACAATCTA
>CAZYMW010000056.1:0-4515 GCA_964648605.1 Candidatus Woesearchaeota archaeon
ATGCAGATTCTGATTTAAGACCTAATCTTTTGAGGTTCTCAACAAGCATAGTTAGCGTCTTATTTAGATATCAGTGTTAAAAATTATTTCTCCGTAAATTTTATTCCAGTCTATGATAGAGTTTTCACAATAGACAGCTTCAGTTATGATGTCCTAGCACTAGTTCTGCGTAGCTGTTGATGATCGTTGACTCTGGCTTGAGACCAAGTTCAGTCATCACGTTGATCGCCGCCTCACGGTCATGCGTACAGATCTCTATGAACTTCCCCGCATCTTGGACATCATCGAGCTTGACGACAACGCCTCCCCGCGAGTACGTTTCGCGCGACTTATTTATAACACCTATTAACTCATAAGCGCCCGTTGCTATAAGATTAGCGACAGCATTAGCGTTCACGTACACTTCATACTTATATTTCCTCAGCGAACCGTTTTCGTGCTCTAAGAACGAGGCACTCAACACGGTCTTACCGTTCCTCCTTCTGACGTATAAGACTTCCTCCAAGCTGTGCCTCTCTTTCGGGACTAAAACGCTGTCCGAGATGTTCTCTTGCGTCAGTTTCTCAAACGAACTAGCGAGTTGATCCTCTATAAGCTTGAAATCGTCAACGCGAAACTTGTACTGGTTCTCCGGTTCAAGCGAGGCAACTGCGTTGTAGTCGTTCACAAGCTTGAAATCGGCTGTCCTTAGCCCAGGCAACACATAAAGATTGCTCATAGGAACGACGGTGTTAGCCATTTGGTCCAATATTTGCTCGCCGGTGAACTTCGTCCTGGCAACATCCCTTATGAGCCGTCTTATCAGATTTCTATGCGTATCACTGAGCACGCCGACGGTCAGATCGTACACTCCAAGAGCTCTCAACCTGTCAGTAAGTGCGAATATACCCTCCACAATGACAACATTGGTCGGCGTGAACTCTCTGCTGCCTTCACGGTTGCCCGTCTTGAATGAGTAGGCAGGCATCATCACACTGTTGCCGATGCGCAGTTCCCGTAGGTGTTTATCAATTAGATCAAAGTCCATCAGCATAGGATGGTCAAAGTTGTTACCGATAGATGCTGCGATTTCCCAAGCACCGTCCTTGTAATAATTGTCTAGACCCAGCACACTACCTCCAACTGCATTCGCGATGATACCGCTGACGAAGCTTTTACCCGAGCCAGATTCGCCACCGACAGCCACAATCAACGGTCCGCCACCTATGTGTTTATCTCTGCGTTGTACAATCTCCTCAATCAGTGCTTCCAACCCGCGTTTCATAGAGTCGTACTCGTGAAGGACTTTTTCCTTCAATAGAGTGTAGGTGCTTCTCTTCTCTGCGTTCTTGGGATCCAGATGCAGCTCGCTCAGCAGCTTGTCCAGATCTTGTCGTGAATGGAATTCTATGTCTAGGATGCTACCAAGTTTGTCTGTATCACTTATGCTTATCAGCATATCATAGAGCTTGAAGTTCTTTCTTGGTTTCTCGATGCTGACTTTCTTCTTAAGACCGAGTTGCTCGGCCATCTGATTGAAGTCATTTCCTACTACTACACCGCGCTCTGTGCGCAGCTTCGTAGAGTCATTGGATGCGTCTGTTGATTTTGTCTGGAGATAGCTTACACGATCCTGCTTTCTAAGGCGATAGATACTGCCATCCAGTTCAGACACATAATATTCATCGAGGATATCCACACTACCGTCATACGAAGCACCCGCACGAATCAGATCATCATAGGAGATGCCTGAATCGATGAATGTTATCTCGTGCTCTAGCTCTTCCATGTCGTACTAAGCAGGCTCACTATTGCTTCCTCGCTATATTAGTAATTGATGACAGCTACTATATAAATCTAAACTAAAAATTTGTTGCCAGACACGATCGATTTCTTCTCTAATCTAAAGCGCCGCACGAGTCGATGGCATGCGTCGTCTAACTACGCTGACAGGAGGTTAATGGAATATGGAGATAGCAATCTATACAGGAAAAAGAAAGAGTTACTTTGTAGCGAATAGGGCTGTTGAGAATAATTTATTGGACGCTCAGGAGAAATGAAACAGATCAGTGTTCCACGAAACTATCTAGATTCTCTTTCTCTATTCGACTGATTATAGAAGGTATGACTAGCGCTAAAGGAGGCTTTTCCGCGTTTCTTCTACTCGATACAAAAAACATATGTTGGTCTTTGCTCCCCATGTGTGACATGCAGATAACGTTCTCCCAGTCTATTATAGCGTGGCCATGTTTGCTTTCCACGGTTTTCAGTCTTTTTATAGCAGTGTCCAAATCAACAAACTCTTTGTCGCTTTTTGCCTCTAAAAGCACAAGACTGTGGAAACCCTCTTTTAGGTTCTTCTCTACGATCTCAAAGAAACTTTCTGGTTTGAAGTTATCGGTATATATAGGTATGCTGCAGACTGCACCGAACTTATAAAGCGACAGCCCCGTCTCTGCAACGGCTGCAAGGATGCTTCCAGCATGAACGACCGTGTAAGCGATCCCTCTTTTCCTGCATTCGGCAAGGAGAGAAACGTGTGTTGTCGCGAACAGCGAGTCTCCTGGAACTAGCAAAGCCACATCCGAACCGGCAGCAATCGAAATTATGCTGTCGTCTTCGACTTCGCTTCTGCTCACAATATTTATCGATTTTCCAACGGCTTTTTCTATTTCAGCTATCGCACCTATGTCGTTTATGTTCGTGTATCTTTCTAAAAATATATGGTCGCACGTCTTCATTACGGATATCGCTCTCAGCGGTATATCGTTTAAATAGTATAAACCGCTACCTAATAGATACAGCATCAACATCCCTCGAAAACAGCGATCAGCCTCTTTTTAAATTTCCTGCTTTGACATAAGATTTATCACTGCTCATTCAAAAGCAAAAAATCTTATCTCCACAGACGTTTATTTCCTTTATGAGGTTCAAATTTCGTATTTGAACGCTCTCATAACTTATTTATGCCACCTATGGTTTAAATCTATTGCTGTGTTTGAAAGTATATTATGATATCGTATCTGGTGGGGTTTATATTTGCATTCACGATAGCAGCTATGTCCTTTGCATCGTATTTTGACATAAAAACAAGAGAAGTGCCAGATTTTATCAGTTATCTGCTGATAGCAGGAGGTTTATCTATAAACGCCGTAATATCCATAACTTCGTATTCCGTTTCGAATCTGGAATTCATACCTTTGTCGATGCTGCTTCTTTTCGGGTTTTCTTACACTATGTACATCCTTGGGCAGTGGGGCGGTGGTGATGTAAAATTAATGCTTGGATTGGCTATGGTTTTCACGGCTGCGGGGTTCTACTCGCATCTTTCGTTCATCGCACTTTTTATAAATATGCTGATATTCGGAGGACTCTACGGCATAGTAGGCACCGTAGCATACGGGGTTATAAAAATCAAAAAGCTATCCAAATTTTTAGGTTTGTATGATATACCATTGGTAGGTGCCGGCGCCGCAGTCATAGTCTTCTCTGCCTTCTATCTGCCCACTCCGCTGAATTTCCTTATAGCGTTCTCCGCATTCCTTCTTGTATCTATGAGATACATCTATGTAGTGGCTCAAAATCTTATGTTTGTGAACACCGATGTAAATAAATTGACAGAAGGAGACTGGCTTGCTGATGATGTAAAGGACGAATCTGGAAAGGTCGTAGTGAAGCGGAGGCAAACAGGTCTGTTAGCAGCTGACATAAAGGAACTTAAGGAACACGGCGTGAATACGGTCTTAGTGAAGATAGGACTTCCTTTTGTGCCAGGCTTGTTTTTAGGTGTTATAATAACATTATTTCTTGGCAATCCGCTTTTCCAGCTTGTGGCGCTTAATATCGCATTATAATTTAAGAACAAAATAGATGATAAATATTCGTATTGTGATTACTCTTCAAATAACGATTCATCCCGTTCCATCTCATAATCTTCGTCGGGATCGTCGTAATTATCATCTCTGAACAACATCTCTACTTTTCTTTTCATACTTATGCTTCGTCGATAAATGGAGCAATATACTTTTCATTACCTTTATATAATGAGTAATATATTCTTCACTATCCCTCTGTAATAATTATATAGCACATCTTATATTTAAATCTTTGCTTTTCTGTATTCCCTCTTAATATTCATATAAGTAATCACTAATAGGTAAGAAAAGTATTTATATTAGTACAGCTCTTATAATCGATATGACAAAAAACTTAGAATACAAATTATCCAAACATGCAGATGTGTCGTCTGGAACATCCAAAAGCGTGTACGGCACAGAGATAGATAAAAATTTTATAGAGACGGAACTAGAAATGTATCTCGTCGGCGCCGGATTGAAGCCAGCTTTTTTTGATCCGACGGACAAATTTAGTTCCAAACTATCGTTAATACATGATAGAGCGAAGCAGTACGGAATAGAATATATCCTTATTGATGAGAATTACTATTTTTTTATTGTAGGTGGTACAGGATTGGTAGAACTAACAAACAGTATTTTTAGCGGGAACACCGAACGGATGGGACTAGCACTCGGCTAC
>CAZYMW010000057.1:0-4496 GCA_964648605.1 Candidatus Woesearchaeota archaeon
GACACACCGAGTATCATCGAATTTATGATGTCCAGTGCAGGCTTGAAAGCTGTGCCACCGCTTTCGTTTGAAGTGAAAAAGTTAGATTCACCGACCTCTTCCGCACCGTCGGTGTGGGCTATGTAGACTCTACGCACCTGATTCCTATACGATTCTTCCAGCCATATAGTAATGTAAAGAGCTATCAAATTTGATAGGTCTCCTTTCCCTACCATAGAACCGCTTGTATCCTTCACTATGACGAAATATGCGCTTTTGTCGGGTATCGGGGTGTCCTTTGCTATATTGTATCTTATATCCTCCTCTTTGATATCTGGTTTGAACCCGTATTTTTCATATTCGCCCGAGAGTATCTGTCTTTCGAGCGAGGAGCGCATAGTTTCTTCCTGGTTCTCATCGAAGCCTCTTTTGCTTATCATGTATTCGAGCTTTGTTCCGCTTTTTTTGCCTGGCTTCGTGAACTTTAACCCCCATTTCTTCATCCTGTCGACGACATACTGCCTGGTTATTCCATAGCTTACCTTGCCGTTGCCTTTGCCACCGCCTTTTTTGCCTCTGCCCTTGCCTTTGCCGCTGCGCCCATCGTCGTCTTCTTCCATTCCGGCTGAATACGATATGATGGGATTCTCCTTGATAGGTATACTTTTGTACACGGTACCGCCGTTAAGGATGTCTATGAGATCGACAGAGCTAAGATCGAGATCGTCGTTATCCTCTTCTATCTTTTGCTTATATTTTCCTTCTGCACTATCAAGTTCGCTCGACATATTCAGCCATCCGTAACTATTTCAGGGTAGCGTTCCGGACCTTCCCTATATATATTTACAGCTTCTTCTGTAAGATCGTCCCAGTAACCATAGTTCTTCTTGAGAAAGTCGGAAACGTAGGAATAAAGTTCGGATCTTTTATCGGCTAAAGTCTTAAGTATCTCAGCGTCCTTTTTCACAAACGCTTCGAACTCATCATCAAAGCGGAAATAGGTGTATCTAAGCATAGGATCCAACTTTATGCTGAATTTCTCGCTGGAGATAGCCTTGTCATCCTTGTAAGACTGTGCGTATTGCTCTAAGGAGTCCAGATTGACGTACTCAGCAAGTTTCGTTATTGCGTTGCTTTCCTCTGATGACAGCTTGAGTTCCTTCTCTTCCACGAGCATATGGTCGAGTCTTTTTTCGAATGCGCTTATTATAGTTTGATAGTCGACGCTGTTCTTCTGAGCAAAGAATGAGAACAGTGCGCTGTCCATATCGGCGTTGATGTCGGATAGAACCATCTTTATTATGTATTCCTTCGTCGATTGGAAACGGTCGTCATCATCGAAGACCTTTTTGTTCGAGTTTATGAAAGAAAATATATCGGTGTACTTCAGATCGGATTTCTCTGAGTCCTTTAGCAGGGACGTTATGTTCCTGAACGACATGCCTTCTGACCATCCACTTATGTATGAATCCCCGTCTATCATGAAAGATAGGACGGTGTCCTTAACACGCCGTTTGTCCTTGCTTGCTTTGGCTAAGTAATCGCTCAACCCTTTAGGTATGGTTGAGAAATCCATGGAACCAAGCCTGCCGGAATCGTATATGTCCAGCGCATCGAGTACATAATGCATATAGTTGATGTCGCTATAGTCCTCCTGCCACATTATCCTGGATAAAATGCTGAATGTACTTAAGTATTTAAGGCTGTTCTTAGCCATATTCCTGAAAGGAAGATTTATCATTTTGTACAGCTTCTCTTCCTCGCTGTATGAGAGCACGCGTCTTACCTGTACTTGCAGCATCCTCTCTTTTAGAGGTCTTGAGGGGTCCTGTTTGCCTGTTTCATCGGAGTCTATATAGTCCGTAGTATTGTTTATAAAGTTCTCGTTTCCATGCACTATTATCAGCATATCCAAAGGAACGTTCCCGCCGTTCTTATCGGATAGCATATTATCGTACAGGTTTATCAAAAGCTGGTAATAGATCTCTGGTATATTTTCTATGCTGCTCTTATCTGCACTCAGTATAAGTATGCCTCTGTTTGCTTTGCTGAGTATCTGATAGAGTCTTTCCTGAAGTCTTTTATCACCGAGTTCTATGTTGCTCGAGATATCGGGGAGAAAGCGTTCTACTCCCAATAATTTATGCAGATCTTTATGACCTTCTACTGCAGTATTTATAGCTTCTGCGCACAAATCGCATATCGTTGGTCTTCTCTTGCTTATAGTCTTTTTATTTATACCGAAGTCCTCTGGTCTCAATAGTGTCTTTAAGCGGAGTACGTTATACGGGTTTTCCTTATACACACATCTAGTACCGTTGGTCGAAAGAGCGTATATCCCACCAGCTTTAGAGACGGCTTCGTAGTAAGAGTCTACCAAGGCGTTTATTATCTCTGTTTTGCCGCTTCCAGCCGGTCCGGTAAGCACGAGTATCGGAACGTACCCGAGACCCGCTGAAAACTTTGCTTTGAACAGGGCTTTTTTGATGTTCTCCTTGACCTCCTGCAGACCGACAATGTTTTTGTCTAGCTTGTTGTCGCTGTTCGATGAGAGATACGAATAAAGAACGCCTGCGACGGTAGTCTCTTCTTCCTTAAGTATATCAGCAAGACTTTTTTCTTTTTCTACCATTAGTGCGTCGCCTACTTCTTATCAGAGTATATCGACAGAGCTGTACCCGCACACTTTTCGCAGTATCCGAACTTGGTCTGTAAAATCTTCTTGATTTCCGGATATGCCAGCGTTGCGGCAGCACTCGAAGCTGATTTCGGTTTTACGCTCTTGATTATACCGTCCATAATAGACGGATAATCCTCGAGTAGACTCTCTCCTACCTCTTTTAGTGTTTTTGTGTCTGTCTTTCCGTCGTAGTTGTACTTTATCCTGGTCTGTATAGCGCTCTTTATAGCATCTGGAGGAATCTTTGCAACTGAGTTCACAGTGTCCAAAAATTCCTTATCGATGGTCTCGAAATTGCCGTTAAGGAGGAATTTCTCCTTGTTCTCTGCCAGCATATAAGTGTGCATGACATAGGTTAGCAGCAGTCTATCGAGCGTTTCCTCATCTGCGTGGGCTCTAGCAACATCCTTGGATATTTTCAGTTTGTACTTCTCAAAAGCAGAGTTTATTATATCCTTGGCATCGTCTCCAGACGAAGATATCCTCTGTTTTGTGGCATCCTGAAGCCCCTCCATCGTATTCAAAAGATCTTGTATGTATTCTGTCCCGCCGCCTAGTATGGAGTCTAAGCAGGGTTCTGTGGATTTCTTTGTGCTATCACTCGACTCAGCTTTTCTGGCGTAGTTGAGCAGAGTTATGACCGAATCCCTTACCGCTCTGTACGGAAGACCAAGCCTTACACCTTCCGTTATCTCCAAAAGAGATCTTGAGTTAGCCTTTCTTTGCAACTCTTCGGCAGTAAGCTGGATGTCTGATTTTTTTACACCGTTGTACATGTCTGCTTTATCGACGAACCTTATATTCGGCTCTTTATCCAGTCCGGCCATTACCCAGATGTATTCTAGGATGGTGAGAAAGTTCGGTGAATAGTGGAAGCCGAGATTAGCGCTGTTGGTTTTGAATATCGAGTTGAGAGCTTTCTCTGCATCGGACAATTTGAGTATCGACTTATAAAGGATGGGGTAAGTTCTGCCCATGAAGTAATCCTTTATGTTCGTGGCTATCTTGGAATAATCGTCAAGGTTTGTCGTGCCGATAAACACGGCGTCTATGGGCTCTGTAAAGCCGTTAGGTAGGTGTATCTGCCTATCCTGTACGACGTCTAAGAAAGTGTTCAAGAAGGATTCCGGTGCTTTTTGCACCTCACTGAAAACCACCATCCCACCCGCAGGTGAAGGCATGTTCTGACCGCCTGCTATCCCATAGTTTATCACCAATGGACTCTCCGTATCTGCATCCACGAACTTTATCAGTTTGTAGCTCACTTTTCCACCGAAAACAGCTTGATAATCCAGATTCTTTTCGCTCACCGCGACTTGTGGTCTGGAGCGTAGAATGACTTCGTTATTGCTCGCTTCTTCGACGACTACGGCTTTCTCCATGAACGAACGTATCCTTTCTTCATCGATAGTGTTCTTCGATGTAACGAATATGTCTCGTAACACGTCGAAAAGTGCGTTCTTTACTTTGCTTATAGAGGAGCTCTCGAGCTTTTCTTCGAGTTCGATCCTTTTCCAGTTATCATTCCTGTCTGTTATGCCGTCATTTATCTTTTTTATAGTATCGTCTAACTTCTTTTCGCCTTTGCTCTGCTTCCCTTCCGCTTCTCTAAGAAAAAGATATATCGCCTGAGTTATGTTCGTGCTGTATCCTAACCTGAGTTCGCTGAGCGAGCCTAGGTAGTAGTCTCTGCTGATATCACTATCATCATTCGTCAATGAAGTTATCTTAGCCTTGAATTTTTCGAACTGCTCCTCGTTATCGAACAGTTTTTTCACCCTGTCAGAAAATGGATACAACTTTAGTTTGTATAGTTTGCCGTCTTCTGTCTGCCTGT
>CAZYMW010000058.1:0-4432 GCA_964648605.1 Candidatus Woesearchaeota archaeon
CACTCGATTTGGTCTCGCTTTAACTGTGATCTGCCTCGGTTCCATACGACAAGCAGCGATTGCTGTCGTCACCACGATTGTGAAGGATGTTTGAACGTTTATAAAGGATAAAGTTATTTATAAAAGCAGCGATTTATAATATTTATCGTGTTTTTTGAAGGTGTGATAAAAGGATAATGACAGAAGTTTGTGCAGTTTGCGGTTTGCCAAAAGATCTTTGTATCTGTGATACTATCTCTCAGGAGACGCAGAAGATAAGAATATATACAAAAAATGTGTCTTTCAAGAAAGTTGTGACTATAATCAACGGTTTGGACCCCAAAATAACCAACGTTAAGAATCTGGCAAAGACCCTCAAGAACAGGCTGGCTTGCGGCGGGACGTACGAAAACGGCACCATAGAGCTCCAAGGAGACCATGTAGATAAGGTGAAAAAGATACTGAAAGAATCGGGATTTTCCGAGTCTTCTTTCGTATAAAACTGCAGGGTTTTGGATACGTTTTGTTCCATAGTCTGGGATTATAAACGCCTGCTTCCGAAAGCACGCACGGATTTAAACAAAAGATGAATCAATAGACTATGACGAGGGCGTGCGGTAAGCTGCGCTTCAGGACATACTGAAATGAGAACCTATATCCGATACGTATGAACAACGAACTGCTCGAGAAATTCTTTTCCAACGGGATACTTATCGATGCATCTGTCGATGTCGCAGAGCTGAAAGACGTTGACACAATCATAGAGACTTTAAAATCCAAAGGAATCTTTCTGCTCGACTCAAGCGTGATGCACGACATTTTTTCGTATAAGACAGCAGACGGATCAAAACGTATAGAAATAATCAAGAATTACAAGGGTGAAACGTCCCCATCGAAACCGTCGGACTGGACAGCATATTTCAACGATAGATTCAGCCGCTTGAGGGACATGCTCGTGTCGAAAGAAAACGGCGGGTTGATGTCGTTGTCTCAGGTCAAAGGGATGCCATCAGGTATGAGCGTCAAGTTTATTGCGATGATATCAAAAATCTCCATCAGTCCTATAAAGAAGTTTATGGTCCTCGATATAGAAGACAATATAACTTCCTTCAGGGCTCTGTCATCGACGATAAGAGAAGGGATACTGGAAGACCAGGTCGTCATAATAAAAGGTAAAAAATCCAAGGATGCAGTGTTCATAGACGACATAATACTGCCAGACATACAGGTCAAGGAGAACTCAAAGGGGGATATCCTGGATTCCTACGCAGTTTTCTTATCGGATATCCACGTAGGATCCAAGCTGTTCGCAAAAGAGCCGATGGAGCGCTTCATAAAATGGATCAATGCAGAAACCGATGAATACTCGAACATAGCAAAGGCAATAGATTTTCTTTTTATAGTCGGAGATACGATCGACGGCATAGGGGTATATCCCGACCAGGAAAAAGAACTGGAAATAACCTCTATCAGGAAACAATACGATGAGCTATATAATATATTAAACAAGGTACCCAAACACATCAAGATAATAATATCCCAGGGAAACCACGATGCGACGCACATAGCCGAACCCCAGCCACGCCCCGACCCTATATCTGCAGGACAGTTGTACAAGCTCGACAATGCAGTGTTCCTATCCAATCCTTATCAGATAAACCTGGTCGTAGCCAACCATAAAACGAATATATTGGGGTATCACGGTTTTAGCATACCATACTATGCAAACACCATAAGCAAATACAATAAGATGAATCCAGAAGATGTGGAGGCTATAATGAGACTCCACCTCAGATCAAGGCATCTTGCACCGACTCACGGTTCCACCCAGGTCATACCCCTCCGAGAAGACTATCTTGTCATCGACGAGACCCCCGATATTTACGTCACAGGACATATCCACAAAGCGCTTCTGGGAAAGTATAAAGAGACCATTCTGATAAACGCATCCTGCTGGCAGTACCAGACGTCATACCAGAAAAAATACGGTTTGGAACCCGAAATAGCCAAGGTGCCCGTGGTAAACCTCAAGACAAAGGAAGGATTGGTGCTGGATTTTTTAGGCGATAAAGTGCAGGACTATAAAAAAGCTATTAAAGTCTGAGTGAGTCTCCATCTTATGGAAGGCAGGATTCTAGATATAGAAGGCATCGATGGTGCAGGCAAATCCGTCCAAGCTAAACTGCTGACGGAAGCGCTTAAGAAAAGTGGAAAGGACGTCGTAGCTCTGTCCTATCCCGATAAAAATTCAGATTACGGCAAGATGCTTCATTCTTTTCTGGGTTCGGATAAAAACCTGCTGCCGGACGAACAGTTCTTTTTGTACCTATTGGATATGATAAAAGACAGGGAAAAGATCGAGAAAACTGTGGAATCTGGTGTTTTCGTCGTATTGGATAGATATTTTCTCTCTACGCTGGCGTATCAGTCTTCCGAAGGGTTCGATTTCGACAGAGCTAAAGCTATAGTAAATCTCAGCGGCCTTCGCAATCCCGATGCAGTTTTTTACATAGACGTGCCTTTGGATACAGCAATGGCACGCAAATCCGAACAAAAAGGGGGCGAAAAAGGCGTCGACAGGTTCGAGAGGAACAAGGTTTTGCTGGATAACGTCAGGAGAAAGTACGAATATATGCTGTCGAAGAGGCTTTTTTGCAGGACGTGGGTCAGAGTGGATGGATCGTTGCCTGTCGGTGATATCAACAGGAGCATACTCGATTCCTTGAACAAGCTTTTGGGATACAAATTATGAAGAAGGGGAAATTCATCGTCATCGAAGGCATAGACGGGGCGGGTTTGTTTACACAATCGGCTATGCTGGCTCAGCATCTAAAAGATACGGGCAGGAAAGTATTTTTGACGAAGGAGCCTACGAGCAGTATAATCGGGGGGTTGGCTAAATCTGCTATCGATGGCGACTTTTCTATATCTGCTAAAACACTGCAGATCCTTTTCTCCGCCGACAGAGCTCACCATCTGGAAAAGGAGATAGAACCCGCTATAGAACGCGGAGAGACGGTCGTGTGCGATAGATATATCTTTTCTTCTCTTGCTTACGGTTTTGTGTCCCAGGTGAATTATAAATGGCTCAGAGCCATAAATCTGAACTTCAGGCTACCAGATATAGGGATACTCCTGGACGTCGCTCCAAGCACCGCATTAAACAGAATATACGGCGAAGACATGAATCTCCAATTGTTTGATGATAAGGATAAGATAAGCAGGGTCAGACAGACTTATCTGCACATATCCAAGGAGTTTCACCTTAAAAGAGTGGACGGAAACGCAGATATCGCGTCGGTCAGCTCCAAAATAAACGGTGTAATAGACAGACTAATCAAAAAGTGAATCAAGATGTTACGAAAGCAAGGTAGTGGGCAGGCAGCTGTCGAATATCTCATAATAATAGGGATCGGTATCGTTATTCTTAGTGGGTTTATCTTATATGTATTCTATTATACGTCCGCTTACGACAATTCCGAAGTCAGCTACAATTTGGGCGCAGCTATCAGCAGTCTGTCCAATACCGTAGGATACCTCAGCTCTCAGCAGACCGGTTCCGTGCTCGGGTTTTCCTTTGATTCGCCAGGGCTGTCGGCTGGAAGCTCTTACTTCTGCCAGAATTTCATAGTATTGTCATCTACAGGTTCAGAATCCGCTGAAACCGCTAGCGAACAGGTTGTCGGAGAGCTGCCTGTGGACGCCGGACAATTTGATGGAGAAGGGGAAGCAGTAGTGATAAACGGTTCACCCGCAGTGGCAATAAAGTTTGATCTCCCGATAGCTTACATAGCTTCTTTTTATAATCTCAGCGGGGACACATTATCTTACAACTTATCGTTCGAATCGCTGCATGGAAATCTCGTCCCGGATGTAAATTTCACGCTGTCGATATACTCCTTATTTGGAGCCCTAATGACTTCTGCCAATCACAGCACGGCGACGGGAGCGTATAATGGAACGCTCACTGTTAATTCTGTTCACTCTGGCTTTAGGATCGTTATATACGTTCCAGCATACAGCGTCGTGTCATCATCTTGTTTCTCTCCAGTAGAGAGTATACCTATAACGCTTGAAAACACCCAATCGTCTGCTACTCCAGCACCGTTTCAGCAAGAGGTAATAGTAAATTCGTCTCAGTATCGAAATTACGAGGCAAATAACTTGAAAAACATACAATTCACATACCAGAACGGAACTATAATACCTTCGTGGCTTGAATCAGGAAACAGTAACACGGCTACATCTACGATCTACTGGCTTAAGCTTAATGGCGGTATAAGTGCGAATTCCAAGTTAGTGGTCTATATGCATTTTTATCCCAAAAGTTACAATCTGTTTAACACCATCAACACAGGCGAAGCTCCACAGTTATCACCAACATATGGAAAATACGATGATGGAGCTAATGTATTCAATTTCTATGCTAACTTCGCAGGAACAAGCCTGAATG
>CAZYMW010000059.1:0-4388 GCA_964648605.1 Candidatus Woesearchaeota archaeon
AGACTTATCAGGAAGACCGTACAGCATTTCATCGATAAAAAAATGTTGTTCAAGGCGCTTAGGGACGGAGAAGTTATAATACTGAAATAGGGCAGTTAACAACTATACTACGTTAATGCAGCTCTGTTAAAGGAGGTCTATACAACTTAAATTTAAATCCGAAGAAAGTTATTATCAGTAATGGTAGAGCTCTTTTCGGCAGGTAATTTCTTCAAGGTATCCCTGAAGTATGCGAAAGTGAACGGAAAGCGACACAGATTCTACTCTATAGACATAAAAGATGTAGCGCTAATCGCTCCCATAAACAATAAAAAAGAGCTTATAATGGAGAAGCATTTCAGGCCGGTGCTTAACAAGACCATCTACGAGTTTCCTGCAGGTTACATAGATGAAGGAGAAACGCCTCTCGAAGCAGCAAAAAGAGAACTCGAGGAGGAGACTGGCTTCAAAGCAGGCAGAATAAAAAAGCTGTTTAAGGGCTATGTGTCACCCGGCCGAAGCAAACAGATTGTTAATTTCTTTCTTGCCGACAAATTAACGAAAGGAAACCCGAAGCACGAAGGCGGTGAGCAGATAAACGCTCTTGTCACTCTGAGTCTCGACAAAGCGGTAAGGATGGTGAAAACTGGAGAAATAAAAAGTACAGAAGGGATAGCTTGCATACTTTATCTTTCGCAGAACAGGCATCTGATCGGCTGAGAGTTCCTCTTCACAAGTGCATTATCTTAGGGATTATGAATACTGCTATCATAATATTTATGAAAACTATGGTGGTTATGATCACGTAGAGAGTATCCTTCTGTTTTGCAAAAAGAAACACTGACATCGCAACTCGCATTATAGGCGTTGCAAAAAGCATGAATATCCCTAATATTATAAAGCTGTCGTATAGTGAGGGAGCGCTGCTTGTGAACAGATACAGCACTATGCCGATTGTAAGGAAAACAGCGCTTATTGTGATCCCTAGTCGTAACGTCCAAGACAATACTTTATTCATGTCCATCGTTTTCTTCATGCTATCCCAAGACCTCTCAATATCATTTCGACAGCCGCTATCACAAGTATTACAAGAAATATCAGTTTAATCTTGTTGCTTTTTTCTTCTTCCATTTTCCTGCTGCCAGCGTATGCTCCAAGCAGTACACCGAGTATGACGGGGGCTGCAATCAGGGGTTTTATATAGCCTAGCATCCAATATATCGTGCTTCCCGTCACAGCAGTGACGCCTATCATGAAATCGCTGGTTGCAGTGCTTACTTTTATGGGAAGATGCATCCCATCATCCATGGCGAGTACTTTGAGCACTCCGGATCCAACCCCAAGAAGACCGGATACCCCGCCTGCTGCAAACATTATGCCTTCCCCCAACCACCATCTAACTCCTCTATACTTTATAGTTTTTTTCGAGGCTTCGTCATAATACGACCCTCTTAACTGGAACAAGTTAGTTGAGTTGTCTGCCTTGGCGCTTTTGTATCTGCCTCTCTCTCTAATAGTAGGAAGTACAGATAAAAGAAGGACAATACCAAAGAGTACGAAGATAAGATAAGCAAAATTGTGGGAGTAGACAAATGCCGCTGAAAGCGCACCGAGTATAGCGCCAGCTGTCGTGGCTATCTCCAAAGACATGCCTATCTTTATGTTTGTAACTTTGTCCTTTATGTAAGCTGTCGCAGAACCACTGGAAGTGGCTATTGTAGATACTAGACTGGCGCCAGCCGCATATTCTAATGGAACTCCGAACAGTATGGATAAAACCGGTGTTATTACTACTGCTCCACCCAATCCTGTCATAGCTCCTATGAACCCGGCTACAATTCCGATAAGAAACAAGGAAAGCGAATATAACAGTTTAATCAATCTGCATCATCTCCATAATGAAAATATCCGTGTATGCATTAAAACTTATCATTCTCATGCGAACAAAAATCATTCTATACCACCGCCGCTATATTCCCAGATATAAATCGATGCTACGCTGCTAAACGGGTGCCATAGCCCCTCAAGCTCATCGAACTTCTTCTTGTCGGGTTCTTTTCTCAGACCATAAAGCTTGTGTATACCGTTTTTTATGCCAAGATCGTCTCTTGGCAATACGTCCGTTCTTCCCAGACTAAATATCAGAAACATCTCGGCAGTCCAGCGGCCTATGCCTTTAACCCCGTCCAATTCCTTTATCACGGTCTCATTAGGCAGTTTATAGAACTTCTTAAGCTCGACTCTCCCGTCTTTGACTTTATGTGACAAATCCTTTATGTAAGATATCTTCTGTGGAGATAAACCAAGCGAAGAAAGTTTTCTTCTGCTAGTAAGAAGGAATTCCTCAGGCAGCGGCATACGCCGTCCATATAGGGACTTTAAACGTTTAGTTATCGAAATCGCAGCTGCCCACGATATCTGCTGGGATATTATGGATGCTACTAATGTACCGAAATAATTTGTATGCTTGGTTATCTTTATGCTGCCGATTTCATTTATCAGTTCGCTGATTTTCCCATCTCTTTTTTTCACGTGCTCAATTCCATTAAGCCACACTTCTTTTTTGAACAGCGAATCAAACATGAAAGATATTAACACAGTCTATTATTATAGTTTGTGGCTGTGAATATTGATGTACAATTCGCTCACAGAAAATCAAGTCCAAAAAAGAAACACAAGAGAGAATATAGTTATACCTCGCACTGCGGTCGAATGCAACAACATCCTGTGCAGAATATCAATTGCTTTAGAAACGACTAAATGCTTATTGTTTTTCGTGGGATTTTTATAAAGCTAATAAGGTCAAAATGCAATAGCTTATTTAAACGAAAATAAACCTATAAACTCTATGGAAAACAAAAGACACGAAAAGCCCTTAAAAACAAGGCAACGGACAAATAAAATGGGCAACAGGAAGCTTATAGTTTCCGATTTAGACGACACGCTTTTCTTCACCGGGGATAGCATGGCATTTGCTTCTCGTGATGTTTTTGGGTTTGAAATGGCTAAAAATGACATTAAAAAATTGGATGAACCCACCAGGTTAAAGATTCACGAGCTTGTTTTTGTAAAGTATATCGACAATCTGGAGCCTAACCTAAAACTTATGGAAAAATATGCACACATGAGAGCCAATGGATACGATTTCATGATAGTTAGCGCAAGATCGAAGCAGTTCATAGAAGAAGCGAAATATAGCATGGATTTGTACAATGTGAAATACGATGAAATAGTGCTATCGGATAGCGACTGGGAAAGAAGCGCTGCGAAATGGAAGGCAGGCATAGTAAAGAAGCACATAGTAGATTATGACGAAATATTGTTCTTTGACGACAAGATAGACAACATAAACGAGCTAAAGAAAAGCATCGCCCATAATCGCATAAGATATTTTCTAGTCGATAGAAGCGGCGAAAAAGAGATTTGATACTCGTATAAAATAGCAGCCTCAAAGAGAGCCGCTAAAAATGGAATTATCCGAGCTTTGAGTCCAACCGAAAGCTTTATATACTAGGTGTAATCATTAATATGTAGTAAATAAATAAGGTATTATGGCAACAGAAAAAGATGAGGAAATAGCATCAGAAAAAAATAGGGGAGGACAGGCACAGGCGCCGCAGAAGGCACAGGCACCACAAGCCACTCAAACTACTAAATCCCCACAGAAACCAAAGCTGGAGGATGTTCTTGGAAGCAGCAATTTCCAGGTCTATCACACGGCTGCATCCGCGATAGACAGCTACATGCGCATGAAGAATCAGCCCAGCTTTAGCATCAAAGCGGCAGGGATGGATCTATACAAAGCACTGAAGGGAATGGCCAACGAGATATCCGACAGTACAGAGAGAGCAGATCTGCAGATGAAGGTCGATGTGATGGAGCTTAATATAAGGGACGGTACGCTTACAAATCAGGCTCTCGATAGCACGGTGGAATACCTAAGAAGTTTCCTGCAGCCTTATCTCAATAAGATCAAAAACAATATAGACCCCGAACATCACAAGCTGATGGCTATGAGCATAGTGCAGAACAAAGATAGGTTCCCGGAAGAGTTCGGAAAATTAGCTACAGTACCTGGTGGATCTAATGTGGTGCAGCTCGGGATAGTCCTCGCCCAGCTCAACGACGTAATGAAGAAAAATGACTTTTCTGGACTGCCAGACTTTTATAAGAAACTCACTCCTTCGAATATACAGGAATCTTACATGAAACTAGGGATGACCAAAGAAGAGGCTGAAAAGACTGTAGCTGCAGGGGTCAAATGCTATACAGACCTTGTGAATGCGCTTAGTGACAATGCAAAGCAAGAGCACGCAATGCACGTTAACAACATACTTCAAAGAGAATTGTACAATGGGACTAGAAATATAGATAGCACCGCTTTGAAGAACACGCTGGAAAGTTTCGAT
>CAZYMW010000060.1:0-4310 GCA_964648605.1 Candidatus Woesearchaeota archaeon
GGATAACTACTAATGGTTATTTACAGCAGACGAGCACTTCTGGCGCTTATGATGGTGGACCTGCATATGTTATACCAACTAGTTATTCTGTAACTGCCAGCTATGATCTAGCCATGGCATTCGATTACACCACTGAAGCAGACGCACGTGTAGGTATAATAACGACTGCGACTGCCACTTCCGCTGATATTTGGGGTTATCGTTTTATGGGACAACAGAGCAACAATGGTGCAGGGTTCATTTCTTTTTTAAATGATAACGCTAACTGGGTGGTGGATAGTAGCTATGCAGGAACGGTTTCAACAGATTATACTATGACAATTACTGATGATGCCGGAACATGGAGTGGTGCTCTTTACAGCGGTTTTGGAACAGGCAGTACGGCACTCACGACACTCGCCGCAACTGCATATACTGCTGCTAATCACCAATCAGAAACAACAGGATATTTAGGAATAAGTGCCAGCTATTGTAGTGACTCTTGCTCGCTTAGAAATCCTACCGTAGTTGCAAATCCTGTAAATGTAATGTGGTTTTACATGGCAGCTCTGCCGCCAAATAATGTGATGCCAACAGCAACCTTTGGAGCGCTTTCTTAAAAAGCGTGTAAAGAGAAGACACTTACTCTTTCAATCTTTTTTCCAAGGTATAATATTCGTCCCAAACTTCCTTAGGCATCCTGCTGCCGAATTTCTCAAAGAATTCCTTTCCAGCTTCAAGTTCTTTTAGCCACCCGTCTTTGTCGATTTCTAACAGTTTTTCCACTTTCTCTTTTTCCACCGATAAACCAACCAAATCCATATCCTCAATTTTCGGCACGTATCCCAATGGTGTCGATACCGCATCGATCTTCCCCTCCGAACGTTCCATCATCCATTTTAAAACTCTGAAGTTTTCTGAAAAACCAGGCCATAAAAATTTACCAGAAGCGTCTTTTCTGAACCAATTTACAAAAAATATCTTCGGTTTTGTTTTTATAGTCCTACCAAAATCCAGCCAATGTTTGAAGTAATCTCCCATATTGTACCCACAGAACGCAACCATCGCCATCGGATCGTGTCTTATGACTCCAATCCTCCCAGATATAGGAGCGGTAGTTTCTACCTGCATCATGGCTCCTAATAATACTCCCTGTTCCCAGCTGCTCGTCTCGTATACTAAAGGGACTAGGCTGTCACGCCTTCCACCGAATACCATTGCAGAGATAGGTACCCCGTCAGGATTATCGTAGTCATCCGATCTGAACTTATATTGCTTCAACGGAGTCGAATACCTAGAATTTTTGTTTGCAACGACTTCGTTCGAACCTGCCACCCACCTTTTGCCTGTCCAATCAAATACTCCTTCGGGTGCAACCTTCGTAAGGCCTTCCCACCAAGGTTTATTGTCGGGTGTAAGCCCTACGTTTGTGAATATCGTGTTCTTCTTTATGCTATCCAATATATTTGGGTTTGAATCGGGCCCAGTATCGTAAGCTATGCCGAAGAAGCCATTTTCTGGGTTTATCGCCATTATCTTACCCTTATGGTTATAAAGCCACGCAATGTCGTCACCAACAGCCCTTATTTTCCAGTCTTTGAATCGCTCAGGCGGCTGCATCATAGCCATGTTGGTTTTGCCGCTTCCGCTGGAAAGTGCGCCCGACATATAGAATTTTTTCCCGGCAGGGTCTTCGATTTCTGCTATGAACATATGTTCCGCAAGCCAACCATGTTTTCTTGCATCGACACTCGCTATCCTAATAGCATGCGGTTTTTTGCTCAATGCTGCATTACCGCCGTAGTTAGTGTTTATGCTCATTATCAGAGATTCATCTGGAAAATGCATTATATATCGGTTCTCTTTGTTAAGATCCCCCATCGAATGTATTCCTTTGGTGAAGGTTTCTGAGTTTTTCCACTGTTCCAATGCAATCCTGCCCATCCTTGTCAGTATCCTAATGGTTAACACAACAAGAGGGCTGTCTGTCACTTCTATGCCAAATCTAGAATATTCGGATCCTGCAGGTCCCATCAAATATGGCACAACGTACATAGTACGTCCTGCCATTATACCATCGAAAAGTCCGTTCATCAGTTTTTTTGCATCGCCTATGGGCATCCAGTTGTTAGTAGGTCCTGCATCGTCCTTATTTACAGTGCAGATAAAAGTCCTGTCTTCAACTCTGGCTACATCATCAGGTTCGTTTCTAAAGAGATAACAGTTCTTATATTCGGATTCGTTAAGTTTTATCAGTTCTTTTCTTCTAAGCATCTCTTTTATTATGTTTTCCGCTTCTTCCTCGGAACCATCACACAGTATTACATCTACCGGCTTTGTGAGCTTCGCTACTTCGTGCACCCACGGCATAAGAACGGGCACTCGGTCATTTACATCTTTTTCGGATAACGGCACAAATTACCTCAATGTGCGAAGGGGTCGGTAATTACTGAAATGCTCCCCATCCAGACAACCGCCCAACCTACTAAATCATCGATCGCTGCCATAATCAATTTATAATTCAATAGATATTGACTGTTAGTGCTCATTAATAAAGTTTAACCGACGCCCATCCTCTTTAAGTTTCTATGTAGAATCTATCAGCACTTCTGCAAATGACAACGGATTTAAATTCTAGGTGATACCAATACGTTATGGAAGCGTTAGGATGCAGGATTCATTCCGCTAAGAAGCAAGATAAAATATTGGATAGTCAGCCTAAGGAAGCCAAGCTTCTTTATAACCATCTAGCGATCATGCTCAAAAAAGGACGTTTTAAACGTCAGAAAAAGGATGTTATAATCTGCAGAATGGAAACGGATAAAACGAGTATCTACGAAGACGGAATATCTGTTTCCAAGCGTTCGGACGCAAATCTCAGTGTAAAAATAGGGAAATCCGGGGGGCTAAATAGCAACTGCTGACCTACTGATGGAAGTCGATTTACGCTACTACAAAACACGCGGAATTTATACGTTTAACGGCTCCAGAGCGATAGTTTTCCCGCGAGGAAGTTTAGAATTAATGCAGATACAGATAGGGCGTATACTAGGTTTAGCCACTAAAAGCTTATTCACCGATGCTATGTCCACGACGTTATATTCATTTCTAACCGACCTTATTAAATCGAAGCAGCTGAGGCTACGTGGCGAAGATAGAAGCGAGGATGAGATATTCACGCTTCTTGCCGATCTAGGTTTCGGCAGGATAGAGGTGACATCCAAAGAACCAGACTCGTACAGCGTATTTGTCGGCGGCTGCTTCAATTCGGTGCTCCCCGATATAACGACGCTAAACTCGTGTTTTCAAATGGACGGGATATTGACCGCAGCTTATAGGATTATTTTAAAGAGAGATATCAGAGTAACGGAGGTAAAGTGCAAGAGCACAGGTAATTCCGATTCGGACCAGTTCAAAATCGATATACTCGGATCACAGGAGAATTTTAACTACGTAATGTCACCGTTGTATGACTTAAAAGATCAGGAATTTGAGCAGATAGAACTTGACAGAGCCAGTTCGGGATTCGTGATAAACTCTATGCCCGTCGAAATAGTGCCGGTCATATTCTTTCCGTATCTTTTTAGCATCCTCAGAAGGATAGTTGGGGTTAGCGTACACGGTATAGAGTATGGTGTAGGACTGGCTGTGTCTAGGCTTTATACGAATTACAACCTTCAGGACATAGCCTTAAAATACCGCGTGGAAGGTCTGGGTGTGCTGGCGCCGGTAGCAGGAATAGGCGCTGTAAAAACCATAAAAAACGCGCAGGGGAGCATAGAGGAAATCGATCTTTATGATAGTTTTAATTCTCTTCACATAGACTCCGAGGTCGAAAAACGCTGCTTTATGGTGAGTGGTATGTTCACTGGGCTTTCATCTAAACTATTCGGCTCTAACTATAAGTTATACGAGAGTGACTGCGCATCCATAAACAACTCTGTATGCAAGTTCTCTTTCGCATGGGCAAATGCTTAGCTTACAGAACGCACAGCAGAAAGTCCCTATCTAAAGGATAGGGGATGAATGCGGTTTCGATGGAAAGTTGTATAAATCTTGAGGTGCAATAAATGAACAGAAGAGAGGAATGGATGCCTGTGGAGATCCAGGGTAAAAATGCTAGATTATACACGAGCTTAATAAAAAACTAAAATACTTAAATAATCCGATCATTGATATTATTTATCGGCTTCGTCGCCCAATAGGAGGGCACACGACTGAAGATTGCAATCAGAACTCGTGACGGTGGGGGTGCAAATCCCTCCGAAGCCACGTTTTTAATCGTCGTTGCTTCGTAGAAACCCTATAAATTAAATGCCGTCCTTTTAATG
>CAZYMW010000061.1:0-4272 GCA_964648605.1 Candidatus Woesearchaeota archaeon
CTTAAGCACTATATGTTTGATGGAGAGTTTAAGAATCTACCTGCCAAAAGAACTATTAAACGACTTTAGAATTGCAGCTATGGCAAAATTTGGCTATGGGAAGGGATCTCTAAGCAAGGCGGCTGAAATGGCCATAAAAACGTGGCTGCAAAATGAAAGCTATATAAAATCGCAGATAGAAGAGATGAAAATCGAGGCTAAAAAAAATGCGAATATCATAGCAATGATTCTATTCGGCAGCTACGCAAGAGGCGAAGTCTACAACGATGTAGATGTTGCCGTCGTTTTAGATAAGGACAATGTTAATTCGGCGCAGTTTCTTATCAATTATATGGATCAAAAGGAGCTTTTTGACGTATCGATAATGAATCGCTTGCCTCTAAATGTCCAAGCGAGGGTTTTATCAGAAGGTCTTTTGATTTTCTGCTCTGATAAGGAAAAATTGTACGATTATCAATTCAAGCTGATGAAAGAATGGGAAGATTTTAAACCGAGATTGACCAGAATCTTAGCGGCTAGAGGAAAATTATGATAGACAAAGAAAGATTATTGAGTCTCTTGGCAGTATTGGATGACTATAAAAAAGAGCTCGATTCCGAAATGAACATGACGTTAAACGACTACAATAAAGATTCGAGTAGCCGTAGAGTAGCAGAAAGGATTCTACAGCTCATAAGCGAGACAGAGATCGATATCGCGGAGGAAGTATACAAAGGACTCGAATTAAAGCTGTCAGCAGAGGAGAAGTCGATGCTGCAGTCCCTTGAGCCCGCACTTGGAAAGAGTGTCATCTTAAAGGTCGTGCAAAGAAGGGAGCTGCGTAATCAGCTTGTGCATGCTTATGCCTTCTATAAGGATGAAGAGGTATTCCAGCAAGCAAAGGATATATCCGATGTGACAGTGTTCGAGACCGCTGTGAGGAAACTGTTATAATATTTTGCTGGTCAAAAAGCGGCCGTTCATAATCCAAGTTGCGCTTTTGCTTCCTCGTTCATTTTATTTTTATCCCACGGCGGATCAAATGTTATCTGCAGGTCGACTCTGTCAGCAGAGGACAGCTCTTTTACTTTGTTCTTTATATCCTCAACCATATAATCCGTTACAGGACAAAATGGCGAAGTGAGAGTCATCACGATCTTGACGTCATTATCATTTATGGAAATATCGTAAACAAGTCCTAGATCGTATATGTTTACGGGTATCTCTGGATCGTAGCACTGCTTCAACGCAGTTATAATATCCTCTTTTTTAAGTTCCTTTCTCATATAGCCGTGATCAGCACATATATACCGAAAAACAGTATTTGCAAAGGCCCTATCACCGCCATTGCGGGATAAGCTTTGCCTTTTTTACCAAACAATATTATTATCGCCAGACCGAGGACAGCGGCGGCAAACACAAATATGCCCGCCAGTGTAGAATACAAAAAGAACATGGCATCTATTAAGATAGCGGGGAAAACTATATCTCCTCCTCCAAGCATTGCGACTTTCTTCTTTTCAGAGCGTGCCATAAATGTGATACCCGCCAAGAAGCTCTTTTCGCTGAGTCCCTTCGCTAGTGTGATCATATGCTTCGTTATAAACACAGAGATATAATCGTAAACGGCTATTACGCCCACCAATATAAGCGACGGTATAGGTCCCAAAGCTATGGCTATGGCAGCCGAGATCGTTATAAAGATCATTATATTTATCGTGTTTCTGCCGATGTTTCCCGCGTATTTAAAGTAATAGATCACGCTGAGTACGGCCGCTGCAATCGCGATCATTTCAGCGTACACAGATGCATAAGTGGCATAAAAGAAGAAAACCGCGTAGAAATTGGCAAGTATGAAAAATGAGATAACCGCAAAAATACCAACTATTATCTTCGATAGATTATGCTTTATCAGCATAAGCATCAGAGCCGTTGCCACAAGCAGGCTGATAATAATGTAAGCCAATTCAAGGTAAGGCTGCACAAATTGGAGGTGCACACCTGAAACTTGAGCGTTGTATACATCAAAGTTTATCAGTCCAAACAAGAATAATATAGAACCTAAAAGGCTAGCCGTAAACACCCCTAATATAATAGCTACTGTTCTACTTTCCCATTTCATTGATTCTGCTTAAAGCTGTAATCGCTTCCCCAATCCCTGTCTTAAAGACACGGCTTTACCTCCAATCGTATGGAGATGGAGGTCTCGTCTCCGCAGGCGTTAATCCCCTTCCTACTGAGGGTGGTTTTATTCGGTCCAGAGAATCTTCTTTTGAGGATTTCTTTGCCGCATTAACGTCTCTGTCCAATATAAAACTGCAATTCTCACGTTCGAACGTTTTCATAAGCCTATTGGTATCGTCTATTATTTAAATTCATTGCCGCTCCTAAAAACACCTGATTATATGATTGATGTTTCTTTTTGATCGAACAACGCAGCGCATATAAGCAACGCTATTCTTGGGTTCCCATCGGATTTCTTGTAGATCTTATCAAACTCTTCGTCTGTAAACGGATCCAAGTTATCTCTTGGTACATCTCTTGTGGCGTTTAAACGGTCTATCAACAGTTGCTTCAAGTCGCTTCTCTGAAGCCCTGTTACATCGAACTTTGTGATCTCTTTGTGTATGCGTTTGAAATCTTTATCCACACCTTCGTTCCTATTTTCGATCAGCAGTATAGCCGCTCTATTCGATAGTTCGAACATAAGCTGCAGCACTCTCTCCTGAGCGTTTTTGTCGAGAAGTTCTATATTGTTGAAATCATCGAGGATTATTAGGGTTTTGTTCGCCGGGCTTAAATTGATGCTCCTAAGCTTATTGTATATCGAAGGTGTGAAATCTTCTCTGATAACGTTGATGTTTTTGGCGTTTTTCAAGTTCTTAACTATAAGATTGACGAGAGTGCTTTTTCCTACGCCCGAATTGCCTTTGAGTACAACGATTTTTCCGTTCTTTAGAGCCTCGTTTATCTGCATCTGCAGTTCTACCCTCTCCTTAACACGGTCTACTACTTTCTCGTTGCCGGACGAGGTTATCACTATAAACGGATTATTTGCTAACATCTGCGCTCCCAAAGTTACGTTCGGTTTCCCGTTCCTTCGCAGGATGGATTCCGTATCTGAACGCTCTCATAACTTATTTATGTCGTCTATGGTTTAAATTCATTGTTTATTTTTGTAGGTGCTGTATTTATATCTTTGTTAACCTATATCAGTTTAATGCCGCTCCTGTAGTTTAGCTTGGATAGAACGTCGGTTTCCTAAACCGGATATCCCAGGTTCAAATCCTGGCAGGAGCATATTGTCAGTTGGGATATAGCTATCTAGGAGAAATTGCACTAATTGTTGGAAAAAGTTATAAGCGTCGCCCCTACTGTTTTGTTAAATCTTATCTACATTTTCATATGGCCTTATAATCTCTGCTATCTTTTTTAGTGTCTGGCTTACGCGGCATCAATATTTAGTTCGAGAAGAAATCAAGCATGTCTGGCAACACGTTCATTCAAAGAAAGATTATATAGGGGTTCTGCGTATAATAAATATGGACGGAGTATCACATATGAGTGAAGGCGGAAGCGACGAGTCTCCTTAAGAAAGGTTGTAGGTTATTTAATTGAGATCTCTACAATAGTTAGAGAGGTTTTTATCATTGTGGGTATATAACCTTCAGCCATTACTTTTCCATTCTCTTCAGCTACATAGTAGCTCTTTCTTTTCCCTGCGGCTATTGCTGCTTCCATATCCCTGTTAGCTTCCTGCCAGCATCCTTAAATGGCGCCGCATACTATTGACTTTAGACTTAAGAAGAAATCAAGCATGTTTGTCAGCACCAGTGCAGATCCGAGCCCATTACACAAATGCTTGTGAAGTACCAGTCGACTGTTAATACTATTACACCGTTTTGCACAAGGCATGGCCAGAGACCTATGTAAGGGATTTAAAAAAGATCAAAGGTTTATATAGTCATATACATCAATATATACTTTATCATAAAGTAGCGAAATATGGAATCAATAGAAGAACCTGCAATAGAGATGAATGGGGCACTTAGAAGATATGAAGGAATGGCTGCTGTGGGCCTTGCCAAAGCATTATCAGAACTTTCTGAGATAGGAGGTAAAGAGAGAATAATAAAGACAGCCAAAACGATGTTTCTCGATGAGATCGTAGAAACCATAGAAATTGTCAGTGAGAACAATCATTCTTACGCTGAGTGGATTAGCAGCTTTTTTACGAGGGTTGTTTATGCCCTAGGAGGAGAAAAAGAACCTGCAATAGAAGTGAGCAGGGCA
>CAZYMW010000062.1:0-4165 GCA_964648605.1 Candidatus Woesearchaeota archaeon
CTACATAACTTATTATTTGCGCAGCTTTTTCGCGTTGGCCCCTCTTAAGGTATAAAAGCGACAGCTCTAACCCGTTCGGGAACCACCTTCCTCCATCGAAGTAAGTATCTCGTATATTAGCATATTTCCCAAAGAATTTGTATCTTATAGGCAGGACGTTCCCGCCTATCAGTTCCTTTTCTATTTTCTGTAGCGTAGCATCCGCTACATCTTCATCGATTAGCTTGCTCTCCGAGAATAGACGCACTATTTCTGTTGCTTCTGAATCTATGCTGTCCATAGTCTCACCGTATTCTATCTTAGATTTGTTTATGAACGGTTTAGACTTTGCCCCATCAGATTTTATGAAATAATTGCGTATGAACTTCTCTAAGCCAGAGACATCGACGTCCTTTATTTTTGTTTCTAGCTTATCGGCTAAGCTTTTTGCTGCAGTGATTCCTGCGTAGATAGAAGACACCGAATAAGAATCTATGGTTATTCCGTTGTTTTTGTCGTCGTACGCATAGTACTGTTCCCACGCATCGGCGCAAGGTGTTTGGTAGAATGTCTGCATGTAATTTATCAGCCAAGGCAAAATCTCTTTTATTTCCGGTATAATATCATTTATTTTTTCCGGTCCAAAAACATCTATATAGCTCTTTGTAGCTAGTATGGTAAGAGGTACAGAATCGTACTGCATAAGCCAGCTTCTCGACGTTTTAAGTTGGGCTGAATCGGACTGTGCCAAACTTATTTCACCGCCAGCCTTTACATCGAATCTGGATAGTATGTGATTTTTTCCCAGTCGCGAATCGGCTTTATTTGTGTCATATGTTTCATTGCCACGCATGTTGTTGATGAAGAATGCCACTGCTTTCCACACTGTCCTTATTATCATCGGAAGATCACCCTCTATCTGCGAGATCTCTTTTGCAAGATAGTTTTCAAGACCACTTTTTCTAGCGCTTTCAACAAAAGAGGATATGTGCATGACCCCTTTGGACGCATCTCGGAACCACATATAGTCATACCAATAGTAATTTAGGGAGGCTGGTACCTTTGCATAGACCCCATCGGAGGAGATTACGTGCCTATGAACTTCATTCACTACAGATTTTATCTTGTGCAGCCTATCATTCTTGCTTAGTATAGAATCAAGGGACTTGGTGGTTGTAGCAGTTAATGTTTCTTCCAAAGCGTCAGTCATAAAGACTTGGATAAATATTAAATATCAACGCTCAAATATAAACTTTTTCCATAAAGTTTTGTTTCGGACGCGATCTTCCCGGTGGCATCGCGTTTAGAAGAAATTCCAAAATACACGAAGTTTGTCTTTGTTTTTATACGTGTTACAGACACCGAAAATCCGAAAGAACCAAGGAAGAGACATTCTTTGTTTAAGGTTTAAATAGATTTATGTATCATTAATCAGATAAGATTCGACGTTCACGATGCAGATGATTGCGGTTTATGAAGTATAAATGGACTGTTCTAGCGAACACTACTATGGGGGGATTGATGGCCTCCATAAATGCTACGATAATACTGATTTCGCTCCCTTCGATCTTCAGAGGACTGAACATCGATCCAACAGCACCAGGTAACTTTACCCTGCTTCTTTGGGTCCTTCTCGGCTATATGGTAGTGACCGCTTCTTTACTCGTGACATTCGGAAGGCTGTCAGACGACCGTGGCAGGAAAAAATTCTACACAATAGGTTTCACAATATTCGCGATCACAGCGATAGCATTATCACTGATACCGTACAATTCGGGTAGAAATGGACTGTTAATGATAATAGTGCTGAGGCTTATACAAGGAGTGGGGGGCGGATTCATAATGGTCAACAGCACCGCACTTCTTACCGATGCGTTTCCGGATAACGAGAGGGGCAAAGCTCTCGGCATAAATCAGGTGGCGTTCCTGGCAGGTTCGTTTATAGGTCTGGTTGTAGGCGGATTGCTGGCACCTTTTGACTTCCATTTCGTCTTTATTGTCAGCATACCATTCGCAATACTTGGAATCGTATGGTCTCATTATAAATTAAAGGAAGAGAAGACGTATACAAAGCATGCGCGTATGGATGTCATTGGTAACGCATTTTTATCGGTAGGTCTTGTGGTTATCGCCCTAGGTTTTACATACGCCCTGACTCCGTTCGGGAATTCTTCACTCGGGTGGTCGAGCCCTTGGGTGATAGCAAGCCTTATTGCAGGCCCGGTGCTGCTTTTATTATTTGTATTTATAGAAAAGATGGTGAAGAATCCGATATTCCAGCTGTCTTTATTCAAAAATAGACAATTTTCATTCAGTTCTATCGCATTATTCCTAAGCGCATTAGGCAGAGGTGCAGTGCTGTTTCTTGTTATAATCTGGCTGCAGGGGGTGTATCTCCCGCTTCACGGGTACAGTATAACCGAAACGCCTTTTTGGGCGGGCATATTCATGATCCCTTTAATGATCGGTTTTCTTGCCTTCGGTCCGATAAGTGGTGTCCTTACAGATCGCTTCGGTGCCAGGATTTTCAGCACTCTCGGACTTGCCGTAAGTGCCCTCGGCCTTTACATTCTTTCTGTCTTTCCTGCTAACTTCGATTACATTCCTTTTTCTATAGTGTTGTTCGTTATAGGCGCTGGAAATGGATTGTTTGCAGCGCCAAATACTAAAAGAATTATGGATGCCTTATCATGGAAAGATAGGGGTGTCGGCAACGGAATAAGGACTACATTTGCCAACGTGGGACAAATGATAAGCATGGCGATATTCTTTACGATAGCCATATCGATATTCTCTTTGACTCTCCCGACTGCAATGTCTACACAGCTTACATCTTTGGGCGTTCCATCCGTTCTAGCTTCTAAGATCTCAAGCGTACCGGCCTCTTCGTTCCTTTTTTCCGCGTTTTTAGGCATAAACCCGATGAGCAGCATGTTATCCTCAGCGCCCCCGTCTCTCGTAGCTTCTATACCAGCATCGTCTATGGCAGAGTTAAAATCCGGCAGGTTTATACCTAATGTAATATCCTCGCCTTTTATGAAAGGCTTGAGAATTTCGCTCTACATAAGTATAGTAATTCTTATCATCGGTGCTATACTTTCTGCGGCGACAAAGCACAAAATTGCGAAAGGAGCGGAAAGATACCAGCGTTGAATTTAAAGGGATATAGTAGTGAGTAGAAGACACCCATAAGACTGTTTTTAAGCCCATATTATAGGCAACCCTCATTTTCGATGCTGTTCTCGCTGCTGTATAACGCTTATAAGGATCAAAGGCCCCATCGAGCCAGGATAAGGATTGTTTATATGTAAATACTTGACCATTATATGGTAGTATTAAAATAGTAAGCTTTATATAGCATGAATGTCTGATTATCATATAATGGAATGGGATGCTGCAATGTTAAAGGTGTGGTCAGACGAAGCACGGCGCGGGAGAATAAAAAGCCCGGGTAAGATAAAAAATGAAAGGCGCCTTGAAGAACTGATAAATAACAAAACGGATTATGTTCTCGATACTTCATTGTCATTAGAGGACATCCCACAATTGTTCTATAAGGATCTAAGAACATCTGAAAAGAACCAAGCGGAATTACTGATCAAACTCGAAGCCATTCTTGGAGAAGCCGTGCCCAAAATTATAAGCAAAGTCAGAAACAAATATGGAGAAGTTACAGGACTTATAATGCAGAGGATAGATGGCCGTAATCTATACGAGTTCGTTAGGAGCGATGATCTTCAAAAATATGGTAGGCAAGTAGCTGCCCAGATAAAAGACATTTATTCGAAATTAGAGAAAAATAATACAGCTTTGGGAGATAGTGCCCCGCATAATGTCATTGTAACATACGATGGAAAGGTAGTGGTGGTAGATCCCAGGGACGGATTTGTTGATCCTAACGAAGATAGAAAATATTTTAGGCTTTTGGCAGCCTTTGTGGAAGAATCATTGAAACATTATTAGTAGTATCAAAATCTGCCTTCGCTGTACATCGAAAAGCAAGTCTTTCAACAATTTATATACACAAAATTGCTTAGTTTCTCATGAAAATCGGCTATTTGTCGATCGCAGTTGCTTTATTGGCATTGTTAGCGGTTGGAGTATCGCATTCTGCTTCATTTTCTTCTTCAGGAGTTTCGTATGCAAATCTCAACAATACAGTCATACTCACTACCGGGATAAACAG
>CAZYMW010000063.1:0-4122 GCA_964648605.1 Candidatus Woesearchaeota archaeon
TGCTTATAGATCCCTTGGCATAGCCGAATCGTTTCATAGCAAACTCTCTGAACGGTTTGTCTACAAAACTTGTGGAGTATATTTTTATCTGAGGCATGATATGATTATGATATATATAGTATAAATACTTTTAGTTCTTAAGAACTGAAATTTCAGCAGCTTCAATTATAACTTTCTTCGTAAGATGTGATATATCGTTATACCTTCGCATAGCTGTAGAAACATTAGATATTAATTATTACACCCCGTGGCAATACCGATCAGCTATCGGACCTAGCGATTCTACGCCAGCATTTACATACATAAATGTTTATATATGTATAATGCATACATAATTGGTGGGAAAATTTAAGCAGACGCTACTGACAGAAGAGGCTTATTATCAGCTCAAAGAAGCGAAGGAAATCATCAAAAGAACGACGGGAAAGAGAGTTTCCTTCACAGAGGTCATAAGGAGGATGGTTGGTAAGCCACTTGTTCTGATGAAACTAGACCCGGATATAAGGGATTATATTAAGGCCTTTGTAGATAGGATAGTTCAGAATCCGCATACGCTTGGGATCATACTCTTTGGCTCTGTTGCGAAACTAACCTTCACAAAGTGGAGTGATATAGATGTTGCAGTTATAACCGACTCTGATATCTTAGATTATCTAGGCTATTTGAATGCAGAACTGAAAGAGATAAGCTCCTACCAGGATAAATTGATAAAGAAGAGGTTATCACTTTACATCAGTCCGTTAATAATAACCAAAAAAGATATCGGAAAACTAAACCCCATATATTTCGATATAGCCAATGACGGTATAGTACTGTACCAAAAAATGAACGTAGTTTCCGACTTTTTGGACTCACTAGAAAAGCTACGGTACAAAAAAATCAACACTGCGTCCGGGCAGACTTTCGTATGGCAGAAATAGCTGACGAGGCGATCCAAACAGCAGAAAGCTGGATAAAAACTGCCGAAACTATGTTCAAAGAAAAGGTCTACAACACCGCTCTTTACAGTGAAGAGATGGCGGTCGAGATAGCCGTAAAAGCAGTCATGCTAGCAGCTGGTGTGGAACCACCAAAAGTACATAACATAATAGAAAGCGTAGAAACTAACGTAATAAATACCAACAAGATTCCGAAAAAACACATAGAAGAATTAAAGGAGATCACAAGATTCTTGCTGCTCGAACTCCTACGGAATAGACAGCTTAGTGCATACACGTTCAATTACAACGTAGCTTGGGATTCTTTAGGAAAACTAGCGGAAAACTACCTCGTCGCATCTAAAGCAGCTGTGGAAACGTGTAAAAAGATAGTTAGTGAGATGGAATAGTGTCGTCTTTGCCGCTAGTGTTTTTTTACGTTCGCTCGAATCCATTGCACTTAAATTTTAGTAGCGACACTGCGAGAAATGCGTATAATCTAAATGCCACAAGACGAGCTTTCCATACTGGCAACAGTGTAGGTTGCATTGATTAACATTAAGCAATCCCTTGGATACTGGAGTCAAGCAAAGATATAAATCAGATTATAACGCTGGTTATTCGTCACTGCTTTAGAAATTCTAATACTTCCTCCGCATGCTTATCAGGTGAAACATGCGGATAAATTTTAGCTATTTTTCCGTCTTTATCCAATACGAAAGTAACCCTTGACGCCATTCCGATAATGGATTTTATACCGAGTAAAGATACAAGCTGCTTACTTGAATCGCTTAGCAATGTGAATGGAATCGAATATCTCTGCTTGAATTTTTTGTGGGATTCTATATCGTCGACACTTACGCCGAAAACCGGTATACCCAACGATTTAAATGCATTTATGCTGTCCCTAAAGCTGCATGCTTCCTTGGTGCATCCATGAGTATTATCTTTTGGATAAAAATATATTACAGAGATTTTTCCCTTGATATCTGAAAGTGATACTTCCTTCCCATCATCGGCTTTTAATCTGAAATCTGGAAAATTATCTCCCGCTTTTACGTTCATATTATTATAAGAATATATCCGGATATAAGCTAAACATACAGAAGGATATAAAGTGCTTCTGTATACAGTGTTGATAGCGGATAGCTATATACTGTTAAAGTTTTTCTACAATAAGTTTCTGGAAGCATCAATAAGTAGCTATAAAAAAGAACTGACTATAAGATTCGAACCCCAAAATGAATATACGCTTTTAATAAGAATCTATGATCTTGACGTTTGACGGAACTATGGCGATTGCGGACATTCGTAATATGTAATTAAAGGATTTATACCTTTGTAACCATAATTACGCTATAGCACAGCACAACATAAGATATGGCTACAATAACTGAAAAGCTGACTAATACAAAAAAGGGCATATTGCTATCCATTATCCTGCTTTATTTTGTCGTAGGTTTCGCAGCGATAATAATAGTTATTGGTCGCTTGATAGGGGCTAACTATTCTGGGATGATTGCTCTTTTGTACCTGTTGAGTGGGTGGTATTTTCTCGTAAAGAGAAATGGTCTCTTTAACGTGATGCACATCAAGCACACCTAACACTTCAATGCGGATAAACTCTAACAGCAGATATCCTGTTCGATTTGTCTATTGCTGCATCGACCGTACATATGATTTCTTTAGGAATCGGGCGTCTACCGATTCATACAATTACTCTTAGACGACATAAAAATAATGGCGACAAAATAAAATGGGATACGCATCGTTTAGATTCAAACTACATCGGCTGCATATTCCTTATGCTTGTCCACAAAAAGCACGATATAAGGGCAATCCGGGCTGACTTTAAGACCTTTCTGCCGAGCTATTTCGAACGCCTTTTTAGCCAATTCAGCTGCTATGCCTTTGCTCCGATCTTCCAGCGGAGTAAATGTATGGTATAATGACATGACTTTGTCGTTTATCCTATAAAAAAGTTCAGCTTTGCCATGTTCTGTTTTTGTCCATATTCTGTCTGGATCTATGTTTATATCCATATTACCATCAATGCAAAAACACTATTATCACTATAAAGATAATCAGCATAGCTATAGCTATACCTATCCTCAACTTTCTGGTTTTATCGATCAGCATATAAGATTATAAAATTAGAAGTTTAAATAATTGCAGTACTTCCGAAAGAAGACAATGGATTTAAACTTAGAAGGTATTAACAGACTATTATGAGAGAATTCGGGTATAGCATCTTGTCAGGAGGGAAATTAACGCCCGTGGAGATGATACCTCTATTTTGAAGAAAACCAGGGCAAGCATCATCAGCGAAGCAGGAAGAAGCCACATTAAAAACAGCTTGAGGAAATTAGATGATAAAAGGAGTTGTGTTCGATCTCGATGGAACCTTGATAGATACGAGTAGAATGCTCTCTTTGGCGTGGGCTGATGCTTTCAAAGAAAACGGGTTCGATATCTCCCAAAATGAATTATATGATAATGCGAGAGGCATCTCTGCAAAAGAATTGGTTAAGAGGTACGTGCCAGAAGCGACCGAGTCACTGACAAAAAAGCTCATAGAAAAAAGAGGAGAAGAAGTAGTGAAACACCTCGAAGATCCGCTATTCTACCCAGAAACGGTCGAGGTCCTGATAGCCATAAGAAATAACGGTATAAAGATCGCAATAGCGACTGGTCTTGCAGAAGATCTTCTTAAAGAGATAGTAAAAGCAACAGCCATAGACAGACTTGTTGATACGATAGTAAGTGCCGACGCGGTAGCTACGGGAAAGCCAGATCCTGCAGTATTTATTGAAGCGTTCAGAAGAATAAGAGTAAAACCAAAGGACGGCATGGTAATCGGGGATAGTTATAATGACATATCGCCCGCCAAAAGGATAGGGTCCTTTTCTGTTTTCATATCTAGAGACGGCAAGAAACTAGATGAAGCTGATACAAGCATCAATAATTTGAAGGAGCTATCAAGGATATTAAATCTGAAATGAACCTGTGGATGATCCGGGATTTTGTACTCCATCCTTTGATCTTTGTGGCTGCAGCTACCATGTTACTCTCTGGGAGAATTAACGCTTGTGGAAATGATACCTCTACTTCGGAGAAAGCCGAAGCAAACATCGTCATAGAAGCAGGAAAGACCGAAGGAAACGGCATTCGATTGCCACTTTCGGAAGGACTGATGGATCAGCTC